>CAZMDO010000659.1:0-1601 GCA_964564445.1 uncultured Ruaniaceae bacterium
TTCGGTGTGTCCTGGCCCACACCGATATCCGTTTCGGCCCTCCCGGCCAGCGCGGGTATCGTTTCGGGAAGGCCGCGCGCTCCCGCGGGTCGCATCCTCTGCCCCGACCCGCCGCCCCGAGCTGGACCTCTCCGGTGCACCAGCAGGGCCCCGACCCGCCGCGGCCAGTGAAGGAGTGAGCGTGTCCGAGACTGTCGGCCCGACCAGCGACCACTCGGACCGCCAGGCCGCCATGCCCTCCAGCCCCGGGCTGATCATCGGGGTGATGGTGGTCGCCGCGTTCGTGATGATCCTCAACGAGACGATCGTCTCCATCGCGCTGCCGCACCTGGCGGTGGAGACGGGCGTGGACACCACCACCGTGCAGTGGCTGATCAGCGGCTTCCTGGTGACGATGGCCGTGGTCATCCCCACCACCGGGTTCCTGCTCGAGCGGTTCACCCCGCGCCAGGTGTTCCTGGTGGCGATCGGTTCGTTCGCCGCCGGCACCCTGCTGGCCGCCGTCTCGGTCGGGTTCCCGCTGCTGCTGGTCGGGCGGATGGTGCAGGCCTGCGGCACCGCGGTGATGATCCCGCTGGTGATGACCTCGGTGATGAAGCTCATCCCGGCCGACCGGCGCGGAGCGATGATGGGCACCATCTCGATCGTGATCGGGGTGGCCCCGGCGATCGGCCCGACGGTCGGCGGCGCCGTGCTCGCCCTGCTCGGTTGGCGGTGGATGTTCTGGCTGGTGCTGATCCTGGCCGTGCTCCTGCTCGGCTTTGGCATCGCCCGCCTGCACGTGCCCTCCCAGACCCGCCGGGTGCCGCTGGACCTGCTGTCGGTGGGACTGTCCGCGGTCGGGTTCGCCGGGTTCGTCTACGGCCTGTCCTCCATCGGCCAGGGTGGCGGCATCCTGCCCCCGTGGGCGTCGATCGGGATCGGCGTGGTGGGCCTGGTGCTGTTCGTGCTGCGGCAGCGCCGGCTGCAGGCCCAGGACCGGCCGCTGCTGGACCTGCGCACCCTGAACCATTCCCGCTACCGGCTGGCGCTGATCCTCTCCCTGTTCGTGTTCATGGCGCTGCTCGGCGCCGGGGCGATCCTGCTGCCGATCTACCTGCAGAACGTGCTCGGCCACGGCACCCTGGTGGCTGGGCTGGCGTTGCTGCCCGGCGGGCTGACGATGGCCGCGGTGGCCCGCCCGGTCGGCACCCTCTACGACCGGGTCGGCGCCCGGCCGCTGGTGATCCCCGGCGCGATCGGCATGGCCACGGCGCTGCTGGTGTTCGCCCTGCTCGGTGCCGGCGCCCCGCTGGGTGCGGTGATCGCCGCGCACATGCTGCTGATGTGCTCCTTGGGGCTGATGATGACCCCGTTGATGACCGACGCGCTCGGTGCCCTGCCGGACGACCTGTACTCCCACGGCTCCGCCCTGCTCGCCACGCTGCAGCAGGTGGCCGGCGCCCTGGGCAGCGCCATCTTCGTCACCGTGGCGGCACTGGCCAGCCTGCACCCCGCCGGGACGCCCGACGCCGCCGGGTTGCGGATCGCGTTCTTCGTCGCCGCTGGCATCGGCGTGGTGGCGGTCGGGGTGGCGCTGCTGTTCAAGCGCCCCGAGCCGG
>CAZMDO010000660.1:0-1598 GCA_964564445.1 uncultured Ruaniaceae bacterium
GAAGGAGGATGAGTTCGATGAAGAGGTGGACACGCTGGCAGGACTGGGTGGCGGTCGCCGCCGGACTGTATGCAGCACTGGCGAGCATCTGGACCACGCCGCGCACGGGCACGACGATCTCGGTGCTCATCGTGCTGGGTGTGCTGATGATCGCTGCGGGGGTGTGGAGCCTTGCGGCACCGGGCCTCGTGACGATGACGTGGATCCTCGCCGTGATCTCCGCGTTGCTGTTCATCGCCCCCTGGGTGCTCGGCTACGCGGGCAGCCCCGGTCCGGCCTGGACCTCGTGGATCTGTGGAGGCATCGGTGTCATCACCGGTCTGTGGGCCATCGCGCCGGCAGAGAAGGTGCACCACATGAGCCACGGTGGCGGAGAGGTCGCGCACGCCTGATGCGCACGAGGTGATCGGCGGGCGGGTGACGGGAGACCGCCGCTCGCCCCGGTCACCACGAACGAACACCACTGGTGGTCGGTGCAGCCGACCACCCTTCCTATGAGCAACCATGAGCAGCCGGGAGGACGAGATGCGGGCCACGGTAGAGACCCCTCAGGCGCGGGAGAGGATCCTGGATGCCGCAGCCAGCCTGTTCGCGCGGCACGGATTCGACGGCACGTCCACGGCCCGGATCGCCAAGGCCGCCGACGTGCCGAAAGGGCTGCTCTTCTACTACTTCCCGGCCAAGACGGAGATCCTCACAGCTCTGCTCCAGGAGCGGCTCGTGGTGGCGCCGTTCGAGGCGGCCACGCTGGTCGTGCCGGACGACCCGGAGCAGACCCTGATGAACGTGGCCGAACGGATACTCTCCGACCACGCCGAGTCGGAGGTGTTGCGGGAGATCGTCTGGCACGAGGCGCACACCCGGCCCGAGGTGCTCGCCGTGCTCACCCGCTACCGGCACGCACTGCACGACTCGATCGAACGCGTGCTGCGGGCGACCACGGCGGAGTCCATCGGTGAGGAGGCGATCCGAGCGGCCGCAGCGGCCTGGGCAGCGATCACGACGGCGAGACCGCTCGGCGACCACGAGGGGACGACCGCCGAGCATGCTGCCGAGAACCTGCGGGCGGTCGCCCGGCTGCTCGCCGAAGGGCTCCGGGCCGCCACGGTCCAGGCCCGGCCGGTGACGCCGTAGCAACCGGGCGGTGACGGCGTCGGTAGCTCGCTGCCGGTGTCGACGAGGCACGCCGGGCCCGGCGGCACTGGGCGGGCGGCGGGGCGCAGCGTAGCCTGCACGGTGACCCCTGAACCACGAGCGGATCGACCGGATGGCCACGACGACTGAGCGCCTGCACCTGACCTTGGACGACCAGATCGCCGAGCGCTACCTGAGGGTGCCGTTCGAGGTCGGTGCCGGAGTGACCTCGTTGTCGGTGCAGCTGGCCTACGACACCTCGGCCGGGGTGATCGACCTGGGCTGCGAGGGTGCCACGGGGTGGCGAGGCTGGTCGGGCGGCGCCCGGGACCGCTTCGCCATCACGGCCGAGGCCGCCACCCCCGGCTACCTGCCCGGTGACCCGGAACAAGGCACGTGGTACGTGGTGCTCGGGCTGCACAAAGTACCTGCTGCGGGACTGGACGTGAGCCTGAGGATCTCGA
>CAZMDO010000661.1:0-1596 GCA_964564445.1 uncultured Ruaniaceae bacterium
GGCGACGTCGTCCTCGTACGACTCCACCCGGAACGTGCGGCCCTGGTGCACGTAGATCGCGCCGGTGTGCACGGTGGCGTCGGCGCGGGCGGCGTCCACGGTGCCGAGCACCCGGCCGGTGCCGGCCTCGACCACCTGCACCGGCGCCCCGGACCCGCCGCGCAGGTCGGTCAGGTCCTGCGGCGACTCCGGCCGGGAGTAGTTCCAGTACCAGCCGTTCGGGCGCTCGCGCAGGAACCCGCGGGCGACCAGGTCCCGCAGCAGCGCCGGGGTGCCGGGCCCGAACCGGTCCACGTCCGCCGCCAGCAGCGGCGTCTCCGAGGCGGCGGCGCACAGGTGCGGGGCGAGCACGTACGGGTTGCCGGGGTCGAACGCGGTGGCCTCCACACCGGCCTCGAAGATCGCCTCCGGGTGGTGCACCAGGTAGGTGTCCAGCGGGTTGTCACTGGCCACCAGCACGGCAAGCCCGTCGGCACCGGCGCGCCCGGCCCGGCCGATCTGCTGCCACAGGGACACCCGGGTACCGGGCCAGCCGGCGATCAGCACGGCGTCCAGGCCGGAGATGTCCACGCCGAGCTCGAGCGCGTTCGTGGAGGACAGCGCGAGCAGGTCGCCGGTGCGCAGCGCCCGTTCCAGCTCGCGGCGCTCCTCGGGCAGGTATCCGCCCCGGTAGGCGGCCACCCGCAGGGCGAGCTCGGTGGAGTCTCGGTCCGCGAGCCGGGAGCGGGTCTGGTCGGCGATCGCCTCGGCGCCCACCCGGGAGCGGACGAACGCCAGGGTGCGCTTGCCGGCGCGGACCAGGTCGGTGAGCAGCTCGGCGGTCTCGGCGAGGGCGGAGCGCCGCGGGGCGTCCTCCGGGGTGCCGCTGGGCCGCCAGGCCGGCTGCTGCTCGGCACTCTCCTGCGCCCACACCTGCTCCTCGGCCCCGGGCAGGATGGCTGGTTGCCACAGCGCCACGGTGGTGTGTCCGCGGGGTGCGCTGCTCTGCCCGACGGCGGTCACGTCGGCCTGGTCCACCCCGAGCAGCCGGGCGGCGCTCGCCTCGGGCTCCCCCGTGGTGGCGGAGGCCAGGATGGCCTGCGGGGCGGCACCGTAGTGCTCGGCCAGGCGGAGCAGGCGGCGCAGCACCAGGGCCACGTGCGCGCCGAGCACGCCCCGGTAGGCGTGGCACTCGTCCACGACGACGTAGCGCAGGCCGCGGAGCAGCCGTTGCCACCGGCGGTGGCCGGGCAGGAGGGAGAAATGCAGGAAGTCGGGGTTGGACAGCACCACGTCGGCGTGCTCACGCACCCAGGTGCGCTCGTCGGTGGGGGTGTCGCCGTCGCAGGTGGCCACCCGCACATCGGTGAGGTGTCCGGCAGTCAGCACGGTCTGCAGGCCGTGCAGCTGGTCGGCGGCGAGGGCCTTGGTCGGGCTGAGGTAGAGCACCGTGGGGCGGCGCTGCAGGGTGGCGATGCTGGTGCCCAGCTGGGCGGTGCGGATCGCGGTGATCGCGGGCAGCCAGGCGGCCAGGGACTTGCCCGACCCGGTGGCGGTGGCCAGCACCACGTGCCGGCCGGCCCAGCTCGCCTCGGCGGCGGTGACCTGGTGCCGCCA
>CAZMDO010000662.1:0-1596 GCA_964564445.1 uncultured Ruaniaceae bacterium
TGGGTACCGCGATCTTCTTCCTGCACGACGGCGGAGCGACGGTGTTCTGGTCCCTCGGCCTGGTCATGGCTGTCTGTGTGGGGCCCGCGCAGTCCGCCTCCCGCACGTTCCTCGCCCGGCTCATCCCGGCCGGGCGCGAGGGGGAGGTGTTCGGCCTGTACGCCACCACCGGGAGGGCGGTGAGCTTCATGGCGCCGGGGATGTGGTCGGTGGCGATCACCGCCGGGATGGCCGTGACCGGTCTGGCCACCGCGCAGGAGGCGCAGTACTGGGGGATCCTGGGGATCGTGCTGGTGCTGGCCGTGGGCGCGGTGCTGATGTTCTTCGTACGCGTAGGCAGCACGCACCCGGGGCGGACGACCCGCTGAGCCGGCACACGTCCCGGGCCGGCGACCCGCTGAGCCGGAGCGGGTACGGCGCGGAGCCGAGGGCGTCGGCTCCATGGCCGCGTCAGCTCTGGCCGTCCCAGCCGGTGACCACCAGCCGCCGGCCGGTCGGGGCGCCGGCGGCGGCACGCTCCCGCAGGTCGGCGAGCGTGTCGGTGCCGGCGCGCAGGTAGCAGCCGGAGAGGGTGTCCAGCTCACCGGCGGCGATCGCGACCGCGATCTCGGCGACCGCGGCCAGCGGGGTCCAGTCGGTGCGGTCGGCGTGCATCCGCATCCCGGTGGACATGTCGGTGGCCACCACACCTGGGGCGAGCTCGAACGCGCGCAGGCCACGGTCGTAGCCGGCGGCGTGCAGCCCGCCGCCGATGCGGAACAGGGCGGTCTTGGCAGCGTTGTAGCCGGCCATCACCTCGGAGTCGCGGGTGCCGGCCCCGGAGCTCAGGTCGATCACCCGGCCGCCGCCGCGGGAGAGCATGCCGGGCACCACCGTGCGGGCGAGCAGGAACGGGCCGTAGACGTTGGTGGTCAGCACCCGGGCGAACTCCTCCGGGTCGGCCTCCCACAGCGGCACCTCGGCGTCCACCAGGCCGGCGTTGTTCACCAGCAGGTCCACCGAGCCGAGCGCGAGCTCCGCCTCCCGGACGGCGGCCTCGACCCCGACCCGGTCGGTGACGTCTGCGGCGAGCACCACGGCGCGGCGGCCGAGCGCCTCGACCCGTTCGGCGGTCATCGTGAGCCGCTCCACGTCCCGGGCGAGCAGGGCCACGTCCAGCCCGGCTTCGGCGAGGGCGGTGGCCAGGCCGGCGCCGATGCCTCGGGAGGCGCCGGTGACCAGGGCAGTGCGGGCTGCGGGGAGTGCTGGGCTCATCCCCCTAGTCTCCCCGAGGGTGGCCTGGTGGTTCTACGACGGTGGCCTGATGGTTACGATCTCGCTGGATCCCAACCATCAGGCCACCCTCGTGTGCGGGCAGGGTCAGCGGCGGGCGTCCACCTTCTGCTCGGCGATCTCGGTCTCGCCGTCCTCGAGCACCACCGAGGAGGGGCGGAACTTGGAGACGATGATCGCGGCGACGGCGATCAGTCCGGCGACCACAGCGATCGCGATCCGCAGGGTGTGGTTGGCGTCCGCCGGGACGCTCATCACCACGACCGCCGGGGCGATCAGCACCGAGACCAGGTTCATCACCTTGATCAGCGGGTTGATGGCCGG
>CAZMDO010000663.1:0-1596 GCA_964564445.1 uncultured Ruaniaceae bacterium
CTCACCTGGCGTAGGTGCGGTGCCGGGGCGCCGGGGTAGGTCACGGACAGGCCGGCGGTGTGCACCAGGTCAGCCATCGCGGGCCTCGGTGCCGGCCCGGTGGGTGGGACTCTCCTGCTCGGTCGCGCCGGCCTGCTCGGTGGGCCTCGCCTCCTCGGCTGCGCCGGCCTGCTCGGCGGGGCTCGCCTGCTCGGTCGCGCCGGCCTGGTGCTCGGCCCGTGCCGCGCGGCCGATGGCGTAGTTGTCCAGCACCCCGGTGCGCAGCAGGGCGTCGCCGATCACCTTGGCCAGCAGCCCGCACAGCAGCACCCCGGAGGCGAGCTGGAAGACCACCCGGAGCTCGAAGAACGACTGCCCGGCCCAGCCGAATCGCACCATGCCGAGCACGAGGTTGGCGAGTGCCGCCGTCAGCCCGGAGACGAGGAAGGTGCCCCAGCCGTACCGGCGGTACCGGGTGGCGGCGAAGGCCGCCTCGGCGCCGGCGCCCTGGATGAAGCCGACCAGGATGAGCATCGGGCCCACCGGGGAGGCGAGGAAGACCACCTCCACGATCGAGGCGATGATCTCCACCAGGATGCCCACGCCCGGCTTGCGCACGATGTACAGGGCGAGCGGGGCGACCACCATCCAGCCGCCGATGAGCACGTTCTGCGCCAGGTCACCGAGCGGACCCATCGCCACCTGCAGCCAGCCCCACAGCTGCACCAGCACCCAGTAGAGGAACCCGAACACCACCGCGAGGACCGCGAGCAGCACCAGGTCGTGCAACGTGATCGGACGGCGGCGGGTGGTGGTTCCGGCGCTCATCGGGCACCTCCGGTGGTGGTGTTCGTGGGTGAGTTGAGCGACAGGCTCACGTGGCTGGTCACGTGCCGCACGTCCCGGCCGACGAGCAGCCAGCCACCGGTCACGGCGGCGAGCACGTCGGCCAGGTCGCCATCCAGCCGGGTGGCGTAGTGCTCGGAGCCGGTGAGCACGCCGAGGGTGCGGGCATGGTCGATGGCCGCATAGATCGCCGTCATGTGATCGGCGCTGGGGCCGTCGTCCAACGGGTAGAGGGACCAGTGCGCGGCGGCGCGGATCCCGGCCGGCGCAGCGGTGGGCAGCTGGTCGGGGGCGTGCGCGGTGCCGTCGGCCACCGAGCAGTCCACCTCGCCGGGGCAGCCGCGGGAGAGCAGCACGTGGGCGGCGGTGTGCACGCCGGTGCGGGCCACGGCGCCGATCACGTCCACCAGGTAGGCGAGCAGGTCGGCCTCGGGGCCGCGCAGGTGGGTGGAGACGTCGTCGGTGCTGATCTCCAGGCCGCGGTCGTCGGTCTGCGCGAGGGCGGTGAGGATGAGGTCGGCGAAGCCGTCGGTCATCGGGTGCAGGCTGAAGCGTGCCCCGATCCCGTAGGCCTGCGGGGTGGGTGTGGTCATGGGTGCCTCCTTGGGTCGAAGGCCCCCGGGCAGTACGCGCAGGGTCGCCGCGGCCGGGTGCGCGCGGCGAGCTCTGCTGCCCATCTCCCTACGCCGGTGCTAACCGGGTCAGGTTCCTCGGGTCTGCGGCCGGTGTACCGACCGCACTCTCAGCGCCAACGCGCTCCCCGGGGGCTTG
>CAZMDO010000664.1:0-1594 GCA_964564445.1 uncultured Ruaniaceae bacterium
TGCTTTGCAAGCAGGGGGTTACGGGTTCGAGTCCCGTTGGCTCCACCATTGGGTCGAAGTTGCAACCCTGCCCCGTGATCGGTGGGCAGGGTTGCTTCGTTGTAGTCCAGGTCGATGTCGGGGTGGAACTGGCCGGTGCACTGTCAGAACTCGGCGTGGAGACGGCTGGTCGGCTTGAGGATGGTCTCGTAGATGCCGGTGAACTCCTGCTCGTGCTCCTGTTCATCTCGAACGCGTTCAAGTTCCTGATCAGCCTCGTGTTGCTTGTAAAGGTTCGCATCCGTGAAGCGACCCAGCAGTGCCGCCATCGCGTTCGCGGCGACGCCCTCGATCGTGTCGTCCAGCGCGAATCTGCGACACAATCGACAGTGTGATAACGATCAGCGACTAGGAGATCTTCGAGTCGTTGGCATTGAGAGCCAGGCCCCTGACCATGAAGTCCGAGCCCGTCTACGATGTCAAGGTCTTCGACGCGATCGACCGCCAGCTCAGCAATGCGGATGTCGATGAGGCGCACCGGGCACGCCTCGGGGAGCTGCGAGGTGCATGGGAGGCTGCGGAAGAGAGACCTTCAGCTACTGACCCTTGGCCTGGCCCGGTGCATCCGGTCGCGCACGACAGTCATGTCGAGCCGAATCGTTAGCCTGAGTGCATGCCCATCGTGGACTTGGATCGACAGCAGGGGTTCGCGCTCATCGCGGAGATGACCTCGACCCGGAACCTGCTCGCGTACGGAATCCGAGTGATCCGCACCGGTGCGTTCATCGAGACCACCCGAGACCTCCAGAGCGATCAGTCCGAGCGTGAGCTTGTAGAGCTTCTCCACACCGATGGAGAGCATCGTGAGGATGGGTCCGACGGCCTTCGACATCGATGAACAGTTCCACCAGGGGTTACGGGTCGAGTCCCGTTGGCTCAACTAGGATGTTCTCGGGTCAGAACCCGACGACCACGACACCCTTGATGTCGATGTCGATCCCAGTCGTTTGAGCCAAAGCCTGCAATTGGTCGAGGACCTTGTCGCAGGGCTTGCCGTTCTTGTAGCTGTGCGGTAGCACGATGATCAACCAGTCGATGGCACGCGCCGAGGCAGCAGCGAGGACGCTCAGAAGGGCGTCATTGTTGACAGCGGCACGTCCGGCTTGGAGCGAGATCGCATAACGGCCCGATCGGTGGCTGAAGTCAAGTTGAGTGCGTTCGAAATGGGCTGGTGACTCTGTGTCAAGCCCTAGCTTCCGGGCACTTGCTACCATTGCGTCGCGCAAATCATCGCGCTTGAGACCACCCCTTTCGTCCATCGTTGCCCGCAATATATGACGCTGTGATTCGATCATGGTAACCGCTTTGGACACCTTCTCAGGGGTCGGAGATTCCGGGCTGGAGAAGTGAATCTCGTGCGACATGACATCCTCAATGGCTTGTAGATCAATAAGGCGTGGACACCGTGTGAAGTCTACTTGACCACGAATATGTCAGTTGCTGAAAGCGGCCACAACTCGCTGCACAGCGGTCTCATCGCCATCGACCTGTACTCCGTCAAGCGGCACGCCGTCGTAGAGCACCCCGGTCCAGGTCGAGGAGTCGCCGGTCACGG
>CAZMDO010000665.1:0-1593 GCA_964564445.1 uncultured Ruaniaceae bacterium
GGCGGCACCGCTCCGGGCGTGGCGCTGCTATCGTCTTTGCTTTGCGAGACGGTGCTTGGCGAAACGCTGCCGGTCCGCCCTGGTGGGCGGCCCCCGACGGAGTCAGCGTCAGCCGGCCCAGGCTGACTGACGGAGGAGACTCGATGGGATTCATCAAGGCGTTCGCCGGCGCGCTCGGCGGCACGATGGCCGACCAGTGGCAGGACTTCCTGGTGCCGCCGCGCAACCTGGCGCCGACGGCAGCGATCTTCCCCGCCGTGGCGCAGGGGCAGAACGCCGGCCGTGGCTCGAACACGCAGGGCTCGGAGCACATCATCACCAACGGTTCCCGCATCCTCGTGCCCGAGGGCTACGGCCTGGTGACGTTCCAGGACGGTCAGCTCACCGGGTTCGTGGCCGAGCCGGGCGGGTTCATCTACACCTCCGCGGACCAGAACTCGCAGTCGATCTTCGCCGGCAACGGCCTGCTCAGCCCCACCGTGACCACCTCCTGGGAGCGGTTCAAGTTCGGCGGCCAGCCGGGATCGCGGCAGCTGGCGTTCTACGTGAACCTCAAGGAGATCCCGAACAACCGGTTCGGCACCCAGTCGGAGATCTACTGGGACGACGCCTACCTGGGCGCGCAGGTCGGCGCGATCACCCGCGGCAGCTACACCCTGCGGATCGTGGACCCCATCCTGCTGGTGCGGCAGTTCGTGCCGCTGACCTACCTCGGGGCCAGCCCGCGCGTGTTCGACTTCTCCGACCTGGACAACGACGCCGCCGCGCAGCTGTTCAACGAGGTGGTCGGCTCGTTGGCGGCCGCATTCTCGATGTACACCAACGACCCGAACAAGGGGAACCGGATCGCTCGCATCCAGTCCGATGCGGTCGGCTTCGCGCAGTCGCTGAGCGCCGCCGTGGAGCAGGGCTACCGGTGGACCTCCGACCGCGGGCTGACGATCGCGAAGGTCGCGATCCAGGCGATCGAGTACGACGAGGACACCCGCGCGCTGCTCAGCGACGTGAAGAAGGCTGACGCGCTGCGCGGCGCCCGGGGGAACTCGTTCATGCAGCAGGCCGCTGCCCGTGGCTTCCAGGCCGCCGGGGAGAGCGGTGGCGGCGACGGGCTGGCGTTCATGGGGATGGGCATGAACGCCGCCGGTGCGGCTGCGGCCGGGTTCCAGCAGCCGGTGGCCGGCTACCCGCCCCAGGGTGGGTACCCGCCGCAGGGCGGCTACCCGCAGGGTGGGCCACAGGGCGGGCAGCAGCAGGGTGGGCCACAGGGCGGGCAGCAGCAGCCGCCGGCGGCCCCCGCGCCGGCAGCCCCTGCGGAGGACCCGGTGGCCAAGCTGGCCCAGTACAAGCAGATGCTGGACCAGGGTCTGATCACCCAAGAGGACTACGACGCGGCCAAGGCTCGCGCTCTCGGGCTGTAGGCAGCGGCGTGGCAGAGCAGCACCGGTCGTTCGACGAGGAGATGGTCGGCTCCCCGGCGGCAGGGCCGCAGCCCCCGGCAGCCCCGGCAGGGCCTCCGGCAGTGCCGCCGGCCACGCCGGCTGGGCCGCCCCCGGGCACGCCAGCCGGGCCGCCCCCGGGCACGCCAGCTGGGCC
>CAZMDO010000666.1:0-1591 GCA_964564445.1 uncultured Ruaniaceae bacterium
CGCCTCACCTGCCGACGGCGGTGCGGTGGGAGGTGCGGGCAGCTCACCTGCCGACGGCGGTGCTGTGGGGGGTGGGGGCAGCTCACCGGCCGACGGCGGTGCTTCCGACCCCGAGACCGAGTCGTCCCACCGCACCACCGGCTCGACCCGGCTGCTCGCCCTGCTCGGTGCGTCCTCGTTCTGGGGCGACTACCTCATCGCCCACCCGGACCAGGTGGCCGTGGTGCTCGACGACGCGGCTGCGGCCCCCGACCCCGGCCCGGCCGAGGCGGCACAGATGCGCACTGCCCTGCTCAGCTCCGTCGGTGCCGACCCGCATGCCGCCGTGCCGGTGGCCGCCGTCCGGGCCGCCGACGGCGGGGTGGACGAGCTCCGCCGTGCCTACCGGCACCAGCTGCTGACCATCGCCGCCGCGGACCTGGCCACCCCCGACCCGCAGGCGCTGCTGCCCCGGGTCGGCGGCGCCCTGGCCAACCTGGCCGCCGCCGCCCTGGACGCCGCGCTCGCCCTCGCCCGCGCCGAGCTGGCCGACCACGGCGCCGGGGTCCGCCTGGCCGTGCTCGGCATGGGCAAGACCGGCGGCATGGAGCTGAACTACATCTCCGACGTGGACGTGGTCTACGTGGCCGAACCGGTCGAGGGGACCTCGGAGGAGGAGGCGCTCCCGGTGGCCACCAAGCTGGCCGCCACCCTGGCCCGGATGTGCTCGATGCCCTCCCGGGAGGCCCCGCTGTGGGAGGTGGACGCCGCCCTGCGCCCGGAGGGCAAGAACGGGCCCCTGGTGCGCACCCTGGACTCCCACCTGGCCTACTACCGGCGGTGGGCGAAGACCTGGGAGTTCCAGGCGCTGCTGAAGGCCCGGCACGTGGCCGGCGATGCCCGGCTGAGCCAGGACTATCTGGACGCCCTGCAACCCATGGTGTGGACCGCCGTCGAGCGGGAGCACTTCGTGGAGGACTCCCAGGCGATGCGCCGGCGGGTGGAGGAGCACGTGCCCGCCGCCGAGGCGGACCGGCAGATCAAGCTCGGCCGCGGCGGCCTGCGGGACGTGGAGTTCACCGTGCAGCTCCTCCAGCTGGTGCACGGCCGGGTGGACGACACGATCCGGCAGTCGAACACCCTGGCCGCGCTGCACGCCCTCACCGACGCCGGCTACGTGGGCCGCGACCACGCCGAGCAGCTCGGCTCCTGCTACCGGTTCCTGCGCGTGCTCGAGCACCGGGTGCAGCTGATGCGGATGCGCCGCACCCACCTGCTGCCCACCGACGCCCACGACCTGACCGTGCTCGCCCGCGCGGCCCGCGTGGACGGCGGCGACGCCGAGGCGCTGCTGGCGCGGTGGCGGTCGGTGCGCCGGCAGGTGCGCACCCTGCACGAGGACCTGTTCTACCGTCCGCTGCTGCCGCAGGTGGCCCGGCTGTCCGCCAGCGACGTGACCCTCGACCCCGGCCGCGCCAAGGAACGGCTGCGCGGTATCGGCTACCGGGACCCGGCCGGCGCGATCCGGCACATCAACTCCCTCACTGAGGGCGTCTCCCGCCGCGCGGCGATCCAGCGCCAGCTGCTGCCGGTGATGCTCGGCTGGTTCGCC
>CAZMDO010000667.1:0-1584 GCA_964564445.1 uncultured Ruaniaceae bacterium
GGCATGATCGGCTGTCATGGACACGACGGTGCGCACACCACAGGTGCTGGCAGTGGCGGCGGTGGTCTGGCTGCTGATCGACCTCGTGCGGGTGTGGGCACCGTCGCTGATCACGATCTTCGGGCAGGCTGCCACCACTCCCGCCGAGCTGATGGGCGCCTATGCGCTCGGCTGCGTGGTGGTCGCCGTGGTCCCGCTGGTGCTGGTGCGCCGGGGCCGGCTCTCCGTGCCGACGGCGGTGCTCACCGTGGTGCTGCTCGCCGCGGTGTGCCGTGGGGTGCTCCAGGCGACCGACGGCGGTCTGCCGCAGCTGGCGGCATCGTCGGTGGGGGTGGCTGCCGCGGTCGCGGCGCTGTGCCTGTCGGCGCCGGTGCTCGCGCAGGCGGTGGTGCCGGGCCTGGTCGCCGGGATCGCGGCGGCCGCGGTCAGCCACTCCTTCCTGGGCACCTATGGCGCGGTGTGGCGGGCCGACGTGTGGGCTGTGGTCTGGCTGGTGGTGCAGCTGGCCGCCCTCGCCGTGGGACTGCGCACCACGCTGCTCGCGGCCCGGGACCGGACGACGCCGCGACCGGAGCTCCCGCGGGCGCTGGCCGCGGGAGTGCTGCCTGCGCTGCTGCTGGCCGGCGTGACGATCGGGAACCCGGCGCGGGCGCTGGTGGCCGGCGAGCTGGTCGGCCCCTCGTTGCTGGGGCTGGGAGCGGTCGCCGCGGTCGCGGCTGCGCTGCACCTGCGCGCGGGGCGGGTGGTGACGGCTGTGGCCGGAGCCGTGCTGGTCGGCGCGGTGGCGCTGGTCCTGCTGCCGGCGCAGACCAGCACCTGGTCGCTGCTGGCCTACCTGGCCGGCCTGCCCGCCCTGGCGGTGGTGCTCACCGGCCTGCGCCCCAGGCGAGCCCTGGCCCCGGGGAGCGGTCCTGGCCCGGTGGGCTCCGCCGTCGGCGGCCTGGCCACCTTCGGTGGTGCGATCCTCTGGGTGGTGCTGCTGTTCGTCTACTACGCGGGTTACGACCTGGGCTACCGGGCGGACGTGGTGCTCGTGCTGCTCGCCCTGGTGGTCGCGCTGCTCGGGGCGCTCGGGGCACGGCAGGCACCGCGGGCAGGAACGGTGCGCCTGCCGGCCTGGGTGGGCGCGGCGGTGGTGGCGGCGCTCGCCCCGCTGGGGACCGTGGCGACCGTGCAGCCGGTGGACTGGGCGGGCGAGGAGCACGAAGGGCTGCGGGTGCTCGCCTACAACGTGCGGATGGGTTACGGCATGGACGGCACGTTCGATGCCCGCGGGGTGGCCGAGCTGATCGCCGCCGAGGATCCGGACGTGGTGCTGCTCAGTGAGGTGGACCGGGCCTGGCTGCTCAACGGTGGGCAGGACCAGCTGACCATCCTGTCCCGGCTGCTCGGGCTGCCGGCGCACTTCGGGCCGGCAGCGGACCCGGTGTGGGGCGATGCGGTCCTCACCGACCTGCCGGTGCGGTGGGGTGCCTCGGTGCCGTTGCCCTCCTTCGGTGCGGTGACCGGCGCGCAGGCGCTGCTCGCGCACGTGGCCGCCGAGGGCAGGGAGTGGACGGTGATCAGCACGCACATCCAGCCCCA
>CAZMDO010000668.1:0-1584 GCA_964564445.1 uncultured Ruaniaceae bacterium
GGCCGGTGGTGCTGTGGTGCCGGGCTGGTGCCGCCCTGCTGCTCTGGTGCTGCCGTGGTGCTGCCATGTTGCCGCGTTGTCCACACCCCGCTCCGCCGGCCCGCGTGTGCCCGTCTGGTGGTTCCTAGCGTGATCGGTGTCGAGCCCACGACCACCAAGGAGGAGAACGATGCACGGTCTACCAGCGCCGATGCCCAGCATGGGTCCAGGGGTGGTGGCCCTCCGGGCAGCCGCCGGGAGCGTGCGGGCGGCTGGCGCCCGAGCGGCCACCCTCTCCCCGGAGCACTGGCGTGCGCCGTCGGCCGAGCAGTACCGGCGGGAGATCCGTGAGCTGGCGGCGGCCGCGCGGCGGGCGGCCGACCAGATCGAGACGGCGGTGGGAGCGGCCCAGCTGCACTCCGCCGAGCTGGACTACGTGCGCCAGGCGCTGCTCACCGGAAGCCCGGTGCCGCGATGAGTCCCGGTATCGCCCCGGTGCCCGACGGGTCGATGGGGCAGAGCGGGTCGAGCGGTCCGGTCGCGGTGCGGCGCGGGCAGGGCGAGCTGAGGTACGACGACAGCCAGCTGCAGGTCATCGGTTCGGCGATCGACGCCGACACCGGTGAGCTCACCTATCTGGCCGCCCTGCTCGAGGGCGTGGGCGGAACGCTGCGGGATGCCGCGGGGCGCGTGGCAGCGGCCCGGCAGGACCTCGCGGCCTCGACCGGCTGGGCACCGGCCTCCGGGCGGCGTGCGCAGCTGGCCTGCCGGCTCGCGCAGTCGGCGGTGCTGGAGGCCAGCCGTCAGGCCGACGATGTGGCCGACCGGCTCCGGGCCGCCGCGGACGCCTATGCCGAGGCGGAGGCGGCGGCCCGGAACAGGTTCGTGCTCGACCTGCCCAACGGCGGGCTGACCTACGGGAGCAACCCGGTGCGGTTGCTGCACGTGGCCAGCCTGACCGGTGTGAGCATGCTGCTGCGGGGGCAGTGGACACCGAGCGACGCACAGTTCGGCTACTTCCTGGAGGAGATGTCCTGGACCCTCACCGGGGGCGGGTTCTACCCGGACTGGGCGCCGATGGCCGATGACCGCATCCAGCTGCTGGCGACCATGGCCAGCGCCGTGGTCAACAGCAACATCACCGTGCAGCGAGGGTTCACCCCGACCGGGGTGGAGCTGGAGCGCATGTGGCGCGGCTACGACCTGGCCGGCGTCTGGGCCGGTCCGGTGAACGCCCACGGTGCCGCCGACGTGGGCGACCTGACCGCCGGCATCTCCGACCTCTACTACGCCGCGGGCATGCCGGCGGGCACGATCCGCCTCGACCGGGTGACCGGTGCCGGTGGCCAGGTGTTCTGGCAGGTGTACATCCCGGGCACCCAGACGCAGCGGGAGCTGGGTGAGCCGGAGACCGGCGGACCCTTCGGCGCGGCGATCGCCAACGAGGTGCCCCAGGACTGGGCCACCAACCTGCAGGTGTTCACCGGCCAGGAGAACCCGGTGCAGAACGGGGTGGTCGCGGCGCTCGCCGCCGCCGGGGTGGGTGAGCACGAACCGGTGCTGCTCGCCGGGCACTCCCAGGGGGCGATGGTGGCGATGGCGGTG
>CAZMDO010000669.1:0-1567 GCA_964564445.1 uncultured Ruaniaceae bacterium
GTGGTCTTCCGCGGCCGCCGCTACGACACCGGCAACCCGCTGGACTACCTGAAGACCGTGGTGTCCCTCGGCGTCGACCACCCCGACCTGGGGGAGGACTTCACGTCCTGGCTGCGCACGTTCGTCTCCGGTCGGTGACCCGGTGGCCAAGAGCGTCTCGGCGCACCTGACCGCCGTCCTGGAGCTCCTCGGCCCGCTGCCGCCGCTGGACGTGGTGCTCACCGACGCCTCCGGCTGCATCCTCGCCGAGGACGTGGTCGCCGCCGGGGACCTCCCGCTCGCCGACCTCGCCGCCTACGACGGCTATGCGGTCCGGGTCCGGGACGTGGACGGCGCCACCCAGGACAGCCCGGTGACCCTGCGGGTGCTGGCCGACCTGCCCGCCGGCGCCACGCACACCGAACGCCTGGTCGCCCACAGCGGGGTGCGGGTGGCCTCCGGGGCGCACCTGCCCGCCGAGGCCGACGCCGTGGTCCCGGTCGCCGGCACCGACGAGGGCACCGCCTCGGTCACCGTGCACACCGAGGTGAGCGCCGGGGCGGGGGTGCGCACCGCTGGGGAGGACCTGCGCCGCGGCGAGCTGGCCCTGGCCGCCGGACGCCGGGTGGGGGACCGGCAGATCGCGCTGCTCGCTGCCCTGGGCCGCGCGCGGGTGAGCGTACACCCGCGGCCCCGGGTGGTGGTGGTGCCGGTGGGTGATGAGCTGCGCTCGCCTGGTCTGCCCGCGGGCGAGGCCGGGGTCTACGACGCGAACGGGCACGCCCTGGCCACGGGGGTGCAGGACGTGGGCGGCCGCCCGTTCCGCGCCGCCCCGGTGGCCGACGACCACGCCGCGCTGCGGGAGACCCTCGAGGACCAGCTGGTGCGCGCCGACCTGATCCTGACCACCGGCGGGCTCAGCGACGGCAGCCACGACACGGTCAAGGAGGTGCTCAGCCTGCTCGGCGAGGTGCGCTTCGACAACGTCGCCATCAGCCCCGGCCGGCAGTTCGGCATCGGCACGATCGGGGAGGGCACCCCGATCGTGTGCCTGCCCGGGGATCCGGCGACGGCGCAGATCGCCTTCGAGGTCTTCGTCCGTCCCGCTCTGCTCGCCATGGCGGGTCACGGTGAGCTGTACCGGCCGACGGTGACGGCCGCGGTGGCCCGGGGCTGGCAGTCTCCGCAGGGCCGGCGGCAGTTCGTGCCGGTGACGCTGGCCGGCAGCCCGGACGCCGGGTACCGGGCCACCCCGCTCGGCCCGCCCGAGCGTCCCTCGTTGAACGCCATGTCCCGCGCGAACGCGCTCGCGGTGGTGCCCGAGCGGGTTGCCGACGTGGCCGCGGGCGACTCGTTCGCCTGCCTGGTGCTCGAGAGCTGATGGAGCTGCGCAGCGGTGCGGTGCGGCTGCGGCCGTTGCGCCGCCGCGACCAGGATGCCTGGCAGCGTCTGCGCCGCCGGAACGCCGCCTGGCTGCTGCCCTGGGAGGCGACCGCCCCGGACGGCACGGTGCCGCGGGCCTCGTTCTCCGGGTACGTGCGCCAGCTCAACCGCGCCGCCCGGGAGGACACCGGGTATGCGTTCGTGG
>CAZMDO010000670.1:0-1563 GCA_964564445.1 uncultured Ruaniaceae bacterium
TTCGGGGTGGAGGTGATGGCCAACTCCGACAACGTGCTGCGCGCCGGCCTGACCGCCAAGCACGTGGACGTGCCCGAGGTCCTCGCCACCATCGACTCGGTCGCAGCACCACCGATCCGGATCGCCCCGGAGATGCTCACCGAGGCCACCGGGGTGTTCTACGCCCCGGTCGACGACTTCGAGCTCTCCCTGACCCGCCTCACCGGCGAGGCGGGACGCCGCATCCCGGGCCGTGGCCCACGGGTGCTGCTCGGGCTGCAGGGCACGCTCCAGGTCGCCACCAGCGCGCAGACCGTCGAGCTGGGCCAGGGACGCGCCGTGTTCGTGGCCGCCGACGAGGGCCCGGTGCGCGCCTCCGGCACCGGCACCCTGGTGCAGGCCGACGTGCCGTGAGGCTCACGCCGGGAGGGCCTGAGCACCTTCCTGTGCGGTGATCCTGGCCACGTCCGCCGCCGGATCCCCCACCAGCACCACGGAGCCGCCGATGAGCCAGAGCGCCAGTGCGGTGCGCAGACCGGTGGCCACGTCCGCGGCCGGCAGCAGGTACCGCCCCGGAGCAGGCAGCTTGGTCACCAACCGGGCGGGATCGGCCAGGTCGCCATGGCTGGTCCCGGTCAGCGCCGGCGCGGTGGGGTCCCACTGCGGGTGACTGACCAGCACGTCCGGCTGGGACATCAGCTCCGCCGCCCCGTCCACCGCCCCCTCGGGAAGGTCCTCGACCTGACGAGCCAGCGCCGGCAGCGCGACCGCGACCACCAGCGGCGCAGCCCCGGGCGATGGCGTCGTGCCCACCAGCACGTCCGCGCCGGCCGCAGCGTCGGGCCCGCCGAGTGCCACCGTGCCGCCGCAGGCCCAGGTGGCCAGCGCCCACACCGCGGTGCGCCAGTGCATCGGCAGATCGAGGAGCACCACTGTGCCCGGTGCTACGTCGCCCTCGTCGGTCAGCAGGTTGGTCGCCTTGGTCACCCAGTTGGCCAGCACCCGGCCAGAGAGCTCGGCCCGTTCACCGCCGGGGCCGTACCAGGTGAGCACGGGCGCTGACTGGCCGCGCGTCCAGGTGTCGAGCAGGGCGGGCACGGGAGGGGTCTGGGAAGTCACCCGTCCAGACTATGCGCTCCGGTGAATGTGTGCCGATATCACTTCTGGGCTTGACTTTGTGGGGATGACACGCATGTAATTTACCTAGACAGGGAGCGAGCAGAGCCGCTCGGCAGCAGCGTCCGACGATTGGGGAAGCCCGTGTGGAACATCCTAGGAGAGGGTCCTCTCACCAACGGAGTCCCGCAACCGGCGCCACGGCCCGAGGCGCACCTGCCGCTGGTCGAGGTCTTCGACGACGACGGAGCGCTCGCCTGGCAGGAGCGCGCCCTGTGCGCGCAGACGGATCCGGAGGCATTCTTCCCGGAGAAGGGCGGTTCCACGCGGGAGGCGAAGAAGGTGTGCATCTCCTGCGAGGTCCGTGCGGAGTGCCTGGAGTACGCACTCGCCCACGACGAGCGTTTCGGTATCTGGGGTGGCCTGTCCGAACGCGAGCGGCGCAAGCTCAAGCGCCGCGCCATGTGA
>CAZMDO010000671.1:0-1557 GCA_964564445.1 uncultured Ruaniaceae bacterium
GCAACGGTGGCTGGGTGAGCGGTCGGCTGGTCGCCTATGCCGATCTCGACGGCGCCGCCTCCGTGCGGCTGTCCAGTCCCCCGCCGTTGGAGAAGGTCATGCAGCTCCAGCGGGACGGCGAGGCCACCGTGCTCCTGGACCGCACCGTGCGCATCGCCCAGGCGAGCGCGGCGGAACCGATCACCGACGGGCCCGGTCCGGCACCGGTCTCCTTTGCCGAGGCGCTCGAGGCCGGTGACCGCTACCCGGGCCTGACCGACCACCCGTTCCCCACGTGCTTCTCCTGCGGCACCGAGCGCGACCCCCACGATGCCTTGTGCCTGCGGCCCGGACCGGTGGCGGAGAACGTGTTCGCCGCGGCCTGGCGGCCGCACGAGGTCACCGGGGAGATCGTCTGGTCCGCGCTGGACTGCCCGGGTGGCTGGGCACTGGGGGTGGGTGGTCGCCCGATGGTGCTCGGCACGATGACCACCCGGATCACCGAGCTCCCGGCGGTCGGTGAGGAGTGCGTGGTGATGTCCTGGCGCACCGGCGGCGAGGGCCGCAAGCACACGGCCGCGACCGCACTGTACGCCGGCGACCGGCTGCTCGCGCAGGCGCGATCGGTGTGGATCGAGGTGGACCCGCAGGCCGTCCGCCCGGCCTGATCCGGCTGACCGACCCGCACCGCGTTCGCATTGGAACACCCTTCACTCATCGGAACCACTCTGCAGGGTGGTTCGAACGCGCAAAGGGTGTTCCAACGGGCGCCGGTCAGGTCAGCACACGGAGCAGCTCGGCGTATGTTCCGTCCACATCGCCGGTGCGAGTGCGCACGTACCGCGTGGCTGGCCGGGTACGGAGCATCTCGATCATGCCGCGGTACATGGTGTCGACCGATTCGGCCCCCGGCGCGGCCTGCAGGCGTGCGGCGTCCTGGTGATTGGCCTCGCGTGAACCCGCCCGGGCCGCGAACCGGCGGGCAGCCTCCTCGGGGTCGCTGACCAGCGCGACCTCGATGAGCTCCGCACCCGCTCTCGTGCTCACCGCTGCGAGCGCGTGCACCAGCTCCACCCGCTGCAGGAACTGTGGCACGATCACGTCCTGGCCAGCACTCAGGTGTGCCTCGGCCATCGCCAGACCGAGCCGCCGGGCGGCCAGACCCGCGGCTCCCGGGTCCTGCGCCCACCGGCCGAGGCTGCCGCGCACCGAGTCCAGGTCGAGCACCAGCGTGAGGGCACGCTCCTCGGCCAGTCGGCGGGCGAGCGTGGACTTCCCGCTCGCCGGCGCCCCGTTGATCAGCACCAGTCGCACCACCCAGCCAGGCTAGCCGCGGCCGCCTGGCGAGCGACCATCGCGTGGGCCCGCACCGCGAGAGCGGCGCCGACGCTTCTGCCGCGGCAACGGCCGGTCCCGGTGCAGCACCAGCACCGCGGAGTCCTTCCGGGGGGCCGGAGTGAACGCTGTGGCGGGCACGTGCAACCCGAGCTCGGCGCGGAACCCGCGCGGCGGGGAGTGCAGGTAGCGCTGCACCATCCACCGGGGCAGCACCAGGTCGGCGCGCACCAGCGCGACGTC
>CAZMDO010000672.1:0-1556 GCA_964564445.1 uncultured Ruaniaceae bacterium
CTGGCCTAGGCTGGAGGCATGGCGACGATGCCCGCATACTCCCCGGACGCGGCGGCTCGCTACGACCGAACGGCCGAGCCGCTGATGGCCCCGTTCGCCGCCGTGCTGGTGGACGCCGCCCAGATCCACCCCGAAGCGGCTGTGCTCGACCTGATCTGCGGACCGGGGTTCGCCGCCCGCATCGCCGCCGAGCGTGCCGGCCCGATGGGCACCGTGGTCGGCGTGGACCACGACCCGGCGATGCTGGAGGTGGCCTCCACGCACGGCGCCGGATACGCGATCGAGTGGCTCCAGGCGGCACCGGACAGCGTGCCGGTGCCGACCGACAGCATGGACGTGGTGCTCAGCCTGCACGGCATCGGCGCCCTGGACGAGCCCCGGCCCGTGCTCACCGAGGCCCGCAGGATCGTGCGCGAGACCGGCTCGTTCGCCGCGACCGTCTGGTCCCCGATCGAGGCGAACCCCTACCTCGCCGCGCACGAGCAGGCGTTGACGCAGGTGGGCGCCGAGAAGGGCCTGGAGGTGCTGCGCCGGGCGACCGGCTACGGCAACGAGGAGCTCGTCCACGACCTGCGCGCAGCCGGCTGGCACGAGCCGGTCAGCCGGGAGGTGACCGTGCGCATCCGGCTCGCCGGCACCACGGCCGCCGCCGCGGAACGCCTGCGGGGGATGCCCTGGGGCGCCAGGCTCGCCCCGGAGGATGCCCTGGCCGCCGCCCGGTCCACGCTCAGCGCGCTCACCGAGTTCGCCGAGGCGGACGGGTCGCTGGTGGTGCCGTTCCGCGCCCAGCTCACCCACGCCTACCCCTGATCTATCCGTCCGGCCCGGGTGCCGGCGGATAGAGCCGGACCGTGATCTCTCCGCCGATGAGCAGCAGCGGGTCGAGGTAGTGCTCGGCGCCGCTGCGCAGACCCCAGTGCAGGCAAGGCCCCGCGCAGTGCGCGCCCGCCCGGGTCAGGTGCCCGATCAGGTCCCCCTGCTCGACGGCGTCGCCCGCCTGGACCGTCGGCGTGACCGGTTCGTAGGTGGTCCGCAGGCCACCCGGGTGCTCGATGGAGACCACCGGCCGTCCGGCCACCTGGCCGGCGAAGGCCACGGTGCCCGGCGCGGCCGCCCGGACCGGAGCGCCGGCCGGGGCGGCCAGGTCCACCCCGCGGTGCCCGGGGAGCCACGGCCGGGGCGGCGGGTCGAAGGCGCGCAGCACCTCCGGCGGGTCGCCGGCCACCGGCCAGCCGTAGCCGCGAGGGAGGGCGGGAGCGTCCACAGCGACGGGCCCGTGGCGGGCTGTCGCGAAAGGGCCGTCGAGAGCTGTCTCGAGTGGGCCGTGGCGGGCTGTCGCGACCGGCCCGTGGCGAGCCGTCGCCACCGACGCATCCCCGGTGACCGGCACTATGAGCGCTGCCACTGCCAGCAGGGCGAGAACCAGCGGCCGCCCGCGCCGCACCCGGCGGACGGGGCGTCCGGGTGCACGCTCGGGCGATGGTGTCGGAAGGTCAGGTCGCATCGGACGAGCACAGCACGGCTGGCCCAGGCCTGGTCCGAGCGGGGGGAGGGGG
>CAZMDO010000673.1:0-1552 GCA_964564445.1 uncultured Ruaniaceae bacterium
GCCACGTCGGCCTGCAGGCCCGGCTGATGTCCCAGGCGCTGCGCAAGATCACCGGGGCACTGAACTCCTCGGGCACCACCGCGATCTTCATCAACCAGCTGCGCGAGAAGATCGGCGTCTTCTTCGGGTGCTTCAACTACAACACCCGGGTGAACCTCGCCGACGGCAGCACGGAGAAGATCGGAAAGATCGTCAACAACAAGATGGACGTCGAGGTGCTCTCCTACGACGCCGACGCCGGCAAGGTTGTGCCACGTAAGATCGTCAACTGGTTCGACAACGGCGTGACCGACCACTTCCTGCAGTTCACCGTGGAGAAGTCGGGCGGCAACGGGCGCTCCCAGTTCGCCGCGACCGAGAACCACCTGATCAGCACACCCGCCGGGTGGCGCGAAGCGGGGGAGATCCTCCCCGGTGACCGCGTGCTGTCCCAGGAGACGGCTCGACTGTCCGACCAGCAGTGGCAGATGGTCCTCGGCGGTCTGCTCGGTGATGGTCATCTCGCGCCGAACACCAGGGCTCGTCACGGAGTTCGCTACCGGATGGGGCACGGACCGCGCCAGGTGGACTACCTGGACTGGAAGGCGTCGATGTTCGGGAACGTCCCGCAGACCCGGAGCGTCCGTCCAAACGGTGCTGTGCACCTGGACCTGGCCCCGCTGCCCGAGCTCGGCGAGCTGCGTGAGGCGGTCTACTTCGGCGATGGCAAGAAGCACATCACCTGGGACTACCTCAAGGCACTCACCCCGCTCGCGTTGGCGGTGTGGTACATGGACGACGCCTCGTTCGCCCTGCGGTCCAAGGGTCTGCAAGCCCGCACGGCCGGTGGCTCCGGTCGAGCGGAGATCGGGGTGAACTCCTTCAGCCCTGGTTCGCGGCAGCGGATGATCGAGTACCTGCGGGACACCCATGGGGTGGAGAGCACCCTGCGCACCCGTGGCCCGCGCAACCAGCAGGTGCTGCAGCTGACCACGGCGGGCACCGCTCGGTTCCAGGAGATCGTGGCGCCCTACGTGCACCCGTCGATGGCGTACAAGCTGCTCGAGCGGTTCCGCGGCCAGTTCGACGTCACCGCGGAGTTCGTGCCGGCGCGTCAGGTGCTCGTTCCGGCCCGGGTGCTGGACGTGCACGTGAAGCCGGAGACCCGGTCGATGCACCGGTTCGACATCGAGGTGGAGGGCAACCACAACTACTTCGTCGACGGCGTGATGGTGCACAACTCTCCGGAGACGACCACCGGCGGCAAGGCGCTGAAGTTCTACGCCTCGGTCCGCATCGACGTGCGCCGCATCGAGACCCTCAAGGAGGGCACCGACTCGGTCGGGAACCGCACCCGCGCCAAGGTGGTGAAGAACAAGATGGCCCCGCCGTTCAAGCAGGCCGAGTTCGACATCGTCTACGGCGTGGGCATCTCCCGCGAGGGCAGCCTGATCGACCTCGGCGTGGAGCACGGCATCGTGCGCAAGTCCGGCGCCTGGTACACCTACGAGGGCGACCAGCTCGGCCAGGGCAAGGAGAACGCCCGCCGGTTCCTCAAGGACAACCCGGAGCT
>CAZMDO010000674.1:0-1550 GCA_964564445.1 uncultured Ruaniaceae bacterium
GCCCGGCTCCGCGCCCACCGGCTCCGCGCCCACCGGCTCCGCCACCGGCACGCACCCGCCACCCGCGGCCGCCGTCGCCAGCACCGAGGGTGCCCCGGCCGCCGCGTGCAGGTCTTGCAGCAGCGCCAGCGCCTCCGGCAGCGCCCGCTGGTCGCCCACCGGCTGCCACCGCCCGGCGACCACCTCGTACTCGCCCCGCGGCCCGGTGGCCAGGTAGTCGCGCAGCCCGCGCAGCAGCCGGTCCAGGTCCTCGGCGCTGGTGCCCAGCCCGATGCTGGCCCGCAGCCCGGCGCTCACCCCGCGCCCCGCGAGCAGCGGGTGCGCGCAGAACCGCCCGTCCCGCACCCCGATGCCGTGCTCGGCGGACAGGTAAGCGGCCACCAGGCCGGCGTCGTGCCCGGGCAGGGTGAAGGAGACCACGGCGACCGGCTCGGTGGCGTCCGGCCAGAGCCGCAGCACCTCCACCCCCTCGATCTCCGCCAGGCCCGCGACCAGGTGGTCCCGCAGCGTGCTGTCGTGCGCGGCGAGCCGGTCGGCGATCTGCGCCAGCTGGGTGCAGGCCACCCCGAGCGCGAGGGCGCCGATCACGTTCGGGCTGCCCGCCTCGTGCCGCTGCGGCGCCGGCTCCCAGGTGGTGTGCCGCACCTGCACGTCGGTGACCGCACCCCCGCCGGCCAGGTACGGGGTGCCCTGGTCCAACCAGTCCCGCCGACCGACCAGGGCCCCGGCGCCGTAGGGTGCGTAGAGCTTGTGCCCGGAGAGGGCCACGTAGTCGGCGCCGGTCTCGGTCAGCGAGAACGGCCGGTGCGGGGCCAGCTGGGCGGCGTCCACCACCACCCGCGCCCCGGCGGCGTGGGCCACCCGCACCACCTCGGCCACCGGCAACGCCTCACCGGTCACGTTCGAGGCACCGGTGATGGCGACCAGCCGGTAGTTGCGGGTGGCCAGGGCGCTGGCCACGGCGTTCAGCGTGGCGGTCACGGTGTCCCGGGCGCTGATCACATCGGCCCCGTGCCGTTGCCAGGGCAGCAGGTTCGCGTGGTGCTCGATGTCCAGCACGAGCACCCGGGCCCCCTCCGGCACGCACCCGGCGAGCAGGTTGAGGGAGTCGGTGGTGTTCCGGGTGATCACCGCGACGTCGTCGGATCGGGCACCCACGAACGCCGCCACCGCCTGCCGGGACTGCTCGTAGAGCGCGGTGGACACCTGGGAGAGGTAGCCGGCGCCCCGGTGCACGCTGGCATACAGCGGCAGGGCGCGGTCCACCGCATCGGCCACGGCCACCAGCGCCGGTGCGGACGCGGCGTAGTCGAGGTTGGCGTACGGCACGGACGTGACGCCGTCGAGCGGGTGGGTGAGCGGCACCTGGGTGCCCTCGCCGAGCAGCGGGAGAAGAGACATCAGATCCTCCGGTGGTCCGACGGACCACGCAGGTCCGCGCTTGCCGCACACCACCTCGGTGCCGGCCAGGTCGTCACCCGGGGCACCCCACCGCGGAGGAGGGTTGCCGGCCAGCGAGCCGGGGCTTGGCGCTGGCGCTCATGACCTTG
>CAZMDO010000675.1:0-1547 GCA_964564445.1 uncultured Ruaniaceae bacterium
CCGCGGTTGACCATCGAGTTCACCACGGTGTTCACGATGATCTCCCGGCGCAGCGGGTGTGCTTCGATCTGTTCGGCGAACCGGTCCCGCAGCACCTCGGGGAAATAGTCCCTGAGCGTGGCGTGGAACCACTCGCCGTCGGCGATGTCGGTGCGGGCCAGGTCGTCCTTGAGGGCCAGCTTGGCGTAGGCCACCAGCACCGCGAACTCCGGCTGGGTGAGACCCTCCCCAGCGGCGTCCCGCTCGGCGATCTCGGCGTCCGAGGGCAGGAACTCCAGCTCCCGGTCCAGGTCGCCGCGCTCCTCCAGCCAGTGGATCAGCCGCTGGTGCACGGTCAGCATCGAGTGCGCCTGCGCGCGGGAGTTGCCCAGCAGCACGTTCTGCACGTAGTTGTCCCGAAGCACCTGGGTGGCGACCTCGTCGGTCATCGCCACGAGCAGCTCGTTCCGCTCGGCCAGGCTGAGGGCGCCGCCGGCGATCAGCGAGGTGAACAGGATCTTCAGGTTCACCTCCCGGTCGGAGGAGCCCACGCCGGCGGAGTTGTCGATGGCGTCGGTGTTGATCCGCACCCCGTGCTGGGCGGCCTCGATCCGGCCGAGCTGGCTGGCGCCGAGGTTGCCGCCCTCGACCACCACCTGGCAGCGCAGCTGGGCACCGTCCACCCGGATCGCGTCGTTCGCGCGGTCCCCGATCTGGGCGTTCGACTCGGTGGAGGCCTTGATGTAGGTGCCGATGCCGCCGTTGTAGAGCAGGTCGACCGGTGCCTGCAGGCAGGCGTGGATCAGCTCGGCCGGGCTCAGCTCCCGCACGTCCTCGGCCAGGCCCAGGGCGGTGCGCACCTGCGCCGAGACCGGTACGGACTTGGCGGTGCGCGGGTAGACCCCGCCGCCCTCGCTGATCAGCGCCGGGTCGTAGTCCGCCCAGGTGGAGCGCGGCAGGTCGAACATCCGGCGCCGTTCCGCGTAGGAGCTGGCGGCGTCCGGGTCGGGGTCCAGGAACACGTGCCGGTGATCGAAGGCGGCCACCAGGCGGATGTGCTCCGAGAGCAGCATGCCGTTGCCGAACACGTCCCCGCTCATGTCCCCGATGCCGACCACGGTGAAGTCCTCGGTCTGGCAGTTGCGGCCCATCTCCCGGAAGTGCCGCTTCGTGGACTCCCACGCCCCGCGGGCGGTGATGCCCATCTCCTTGTGGTCGTAGCCCGCCGACCCGCCGGAGGCGAACGCATCGTCCAGCCAGAAGCCGTACTCGGCCGAGATCGAGTTGGCCAGGTCGGAGAACGCGGCGGTGCCCTTGTCCGCGGCGACCACCAGGTACGGGTCGTCGCCGTCGTGGCGCACCACCTGGGCCGGGGGCACCACCTGGCCGCCCACCCGGTTGTCGGTGATGTCCAGCATGCCGCGGATGAACGCGGTGTAGGCGGCCTTCCCCTCGGCCAGCCAGGCGTCCCGGTCGGCCGCCGGGTCGGGGAGCTGCTTGGCCACGAACCCGCCCTTGGACCCGGTGGGCACGATCACCGCGTTCTTCACCATCTGCGCCTTGACCAG
>CAZMDO010000676.1:0-1544 GCA_964564445.1 uncultured Ruaniaceae bacterium
CCGCCGCGCGGCGATCCAGCGCCAGCTGCTGCCGGTGATGCTCGGCTGGTTCGCCGACGGCTCCGACCCCGACGGCGCGCTGCTGGCGTTCCGGAAGATCTCCGACTCCCTGGGTACCACGCACTGGTACCTGAAGCTGCTGCGCGACTCCGGTGCCGCCGCCGAACGGCTCGCGCACATCCTCTCCGCCAGCAGCTACGCCGCTGAGCGCATCGCCCGCCTCACCGAGGCGGTCACCTGGCTGGACGACGACGCCGACCTCGCGCCCCGGGACCGGGAGGCGATCGAGACGAGCATGGCCGCGATGGTCGCCCGGCGTCGCCAGGCCGGGCAGCAGCCCGAGCTCGCGGTGCGGTTCGTGCGCCGGCGCGAGCTCACCCGGGCCGCCATCTCCGATGTGCTCACCGGGGTGCCGGTGAGCACCTGCGAGCGGGCCATCGCCCCGGCCGCCGAGGTCGCCGTGGTCGGGGCGCTCGGCATCGCGCAGCGGTCGGCGACGGCGAAGCTCGCCCTGGAGCAGCCGCCGTCCCGTTTTCTCGTGGTCGCCATGGGCCGCCTGGGTGGCGCCGAGATTGGCTACGCCTCCGATGCGGACGTGATGTTCGTGCACGACCCGCTGCCCGGCGCCGATGCGGACCTGGCGCAGCAGTGGGCCCTCGAGGTGGCCACCACGGTGCCGGCGCTGCTCGGGTCCACCGGGAACGAGCCGAAGCTGGCGGTGGACGCCGACCTGCGCCCCGAGGGTCGGCAGGGTCCGATGGTGCGCACGCTGGCCTCCTATGCCGAGTACTACGCGCGCTGGGCTCAGGGCTGGGAGCGGCAGGCGCTGCTGCGGGCCCGGGTGATCGGCGGGGACGCCGGTCTGGGCGAGGAGTTCCGCGAGCTGATCGACCCGCTGCGCTACCACGAGGGCGGGGTGGACCTGCGGGAGCTGCGGGAGCTGCGCCGGATCAAGGCCCGGGTGGAGGCCGAGCGGATGCCGCGCGGGGTGCCGCCCACCCACCACCTCAAGCTCGGCCGCGGCGGGCTGGCGGACGTGGAGTGGACCGCCCAGCTGCTGCAGCTCCAGCACGCCCGGGCCCACCCGGAGCTGCAGGTCACCGGCACCCTGGCGGCGCTGGCCGCAGCGGTGGACGCGGGGCTGCTCGGTGCTCCGCAGCAGCGGGCCCTGGCCGAGGCGTGGGAGCTGGCCACCCGGCTGCGGAACGCGAACGTGCTGGCCACCGGCCGGGTCGGCGGGGCCCGGATCGATCAGCTGCCCGCCGAGCGGTCGGCGCTGGTGCGCATCTCCCGGCTGCTCGGCTACCCCGCCGGGCACGCCGACGACCTGGAGCAGGACTGGCTGCGGGCGGCCCGCCGCGCCCGCCGGGTGATGGAGGACGTCTTCTACGGCTGACCTGCTCCGGCACCTCGGACCCGCTCCCGCGACTGGTCGGCCGCTGTCCGTTCGTCTGCAGACGCTTTCGCAGGTGGAGGACCCACTAGTTCGTCCTCCGCCTGCGAATCCGTACTCAGCCGGGCGGGCAAGGGGCGGTGCCGGCGGG
>CAZMDO010000677.1:0-1541 GCA_964564445.1 uncultured Ruaniaceae bacterium
GGGACGTGCTGGTCATCGCGCGGGGCACGCACGCCGTGCAGGACACCCGCACCGGACCGGCCGGCGGCAGCCCGATGATCGGCATGCACGGCGCGCTGACCGCCGAGGAGACGACGGTGCCGCTGATCGTGCTGCCCAGCTGACGGCCAGCTTTTCCCCCTTCGGCGACACTGCTCGTCGAACCGGCGACGGATCGTGACCAGATCGACGAGCGAGTTCACCCGTGGTGGGCGGTCAGTCGTTCTTGGCGCCGAAGACGATCTCGTCCCAGGACGGCACGCTGGTGCGCCGGTTCCGGCGCGAGCGGCGCCGCGGGGCCGGCTTCGGCGGCTCCTGCGCGTCCTCCTCGATCGCCGGCTCCGTACCCGGTGGGGTGAGCACCTGGGCGTCCGGCGGGGTCTCCTCCGGGTGCGAGGCCGAGGGGTGCGCGGCCGGCGGGTCGTCCCAGAGCATCGGTTCGTGCACGCCGTCCGCGTTCTCGTCCTCCTCCTCGGCGCTCCCGGGACGCACCCCGCGGTTGGCGTTCAGCTCGGCGAGCAGCGCGGCGGTGGTCTCGTCCTCGTCGACTTGCTCGGGGCGCTGACCGTCACGGGCCAGGCCGGCGTCCACCGCCTGCAGCGACTCGGCCAGGCCGTGCTCGTCGTGCTCGGCGTCGTCGTCGGCCTCCACGTCGTAGACCGGCGTGCTCCGTACCGACTGCAGGTGCCGGCGTGCCGGCGCGGTCTCCAGGTCCGTCTCGGACAGCCAGCGGGCCTCGTCGTCCAGGGCCCGGGTCATCCGCGCGGTCAGGTCCACCTCCCAGGTGGCCTCCCGCAGCTTCTCCCCGGAGCTGAACCGCACCAGCACCTGCCACGGCTCGTGCCCGTTGCGGCGGGCGTCCCAGTGGATCCGCTCGGTGTCCACCCCGCGGGTGGCCAGCCGGTCCAGCACCACGTCGCCGAGCACCGGGGCACCGCTGTCCCGGCCGATGGGCAGCGCCTGGGCGCGCTGGCTGACGTGCTCCCGCTCGGCCAGCACGGGCCCTTCGTAGCGGCGCACGGTCTCGATCGGCAGCCCGGCCGCCTCGGCGACCTCCTCGGCACTGGCGCCGGCGCGGATCTGCACCTGGATGTCGCGCGGGCGCAGCGCACCGGAGGAGCGCACCTTCTCCAGGTGCGGCCGGTCCCTGCGGACGGCGGCACGCAACGCTTCGTCGATCACCAGGCGGTAGCGCTCACCGTCGGGAGCCATCACGATGAGGTGCTCTCCGTCGCTGTGGATCCCTACCAGTTCCAACTCAACCATGACGCCTCCGTGCCCTGTGCCTGATGAGCCGCCGCCGGGGCGGCCCGGACCGGCGTGGTCTGCCAGCCATGGTGCGGCACTTGGATCGAGCGTGCCAGGTGGCGTCCACACCAGCCGTCATTGTCGCCGGTGTGGCGGCGAATCGGTAGTCGCCCAGCGGCACTGACCACTGCTCGCGCGAAGAAAGGTGCATTCCGGGCGCCGATGGTGCACAATGCCCTCGCCACGGGAACAAATCGGCGCGCCGAACGTTGTAC
>CAZMDO010000678.1:0-1540 GCA_964564445.1 uncultured Ruaniaceae bacterium
CTGCTCTCCGACGCGCTGCTGGCCGGTGCCGCCGGCGGTGCCGCGGAGCAGCTCTGGGCCGGGCAGGAGGCGTGGCGGTGGATGTTCCTCGCCGAGGCGCTGCCGGCGGCCGTCTACGGGCTGATCGCGATCAAGCTGCCCGAGTCGCCCCGGTTCCTGGTGGCCCGCGGGAAGGTGGACAAGGCCTCCCAGGTGCTGCACGACTTCACCGGCGAGCTGGACGTGAACCTGAAGATCGAGCAGATCCGCACGACCTTGCAGGCGGAGAAGCGGGAGTCGTTGGCCGACCTGCGCGGGCCGCGGCTGGGGCTGAAGCCGATCGTCTGGCTGGGCATCCTGCTCTCGGTGTTCCAGCAGTTCGTGGGCATCAACGTGATCTTCTACTACTCCACCACGCTGTGGCGCTCGGTCGGTTTCGAGGAGGCCGATGCGCTGACCATCACGGTGATCACCTCGGTGACCAACATCGTGGTGACGATCGTGGCGATCCTGCTGGTGGACAAGGTGGGCCGGCGCCCGATCCTGCTCGCCGGGTCGGTGCTGATGACGGTCTCGCTGGGGATGATGGCCCTGGCGTTCTCCTTCGCCACCATGGTCACCGGTGCCGACGGGCAGGCCACCGCCGAGCTGGGCGAGCCGTGGTCGCTGATCGCACTGATCAGCGCGAACGTGTTCGTGGTCGGGTTCGGGGCCAGCTGGGGGCCGCTGGTGTGGGTGCTGCTCGGGGAGATGTTCCCGAACCGCATCCGGGCTGCGGCGCTGTCCGTGGCGGCCGCCGCGCAGTGGGTGGCGAACTTCTTCATCTCGACGACGTTCCCCGCCTTCGCCCAGATCGGTCTCACCTTCGCGTACGGCTTCTACGCCACGTTCGCGCTGCTGTCGTTCTTCTTCGTGCTCTGGAAGATCCCGGAGACCAAGGGCCTGGAGCTGGAGGACATGGGCGAGAACCCGGTGGTCAAGCGCGGCCGGGTGGTCGCCCAGGACTGATCGGCGGCAGAGTTCTCCTACCAACGAGTGCGACGGAGGCCGGACATGGCACACGGCGACATCACCCACATCGACATCCCGGTCGGCGACCTGGACCGCGCCAGCAGGTTCTACAGCGACCTGTTCGGTTGGCAGATCAGCGAGGTGCCCGGGTACGAGGGCTACCCGATGTGGCAGGCCCCGAACAAGATCTCCGGCGGCGGGCTGGCTCCGCGCGGGGAGGGCTTCACCCAGCCGCGCTCGTACGTGGAGGTGGACTCCATCGACGACGTGCTGGCGAAGGTGACCGCGCTCGGCGGAGAGGTGGTGGCGGAGAGGTCCCCGATCAGCGAGACGTCCTGGTGGGCGGCGTTCCGGGACCACGACGGGAACGTCATCGGACTCTACGAGGGCACCACGGAGGTCTGACCTGGTTCGCCGAGGTCTGACCTGGTTCGCGGACGCCCGGCGCGCGGCGCCCGCGCGGGTCAGGCCCGGACCGAGAGCGCGATGCCGTCCAGGATGTCGTGCTCACTGGTGATGACCTGGGCCAGGTGACCTCCGCCGTCGGCGA
>CAZMDO010000679.1:0-1538 GCA_964564445.1 uncultured Ruaniaceae bacterium
CGGTCGGGTCGGTGCGCGGGTCGGCGGTGTAGACGCCGTCCACACCGTTCTTGCCGACCAGCACCTCCTCGCAGTGGGTCTCCAGGGCCCGCTGGATGGCCACCGTGTCGGTGGAGAAGTACGGCATCCCGGCACCGGCACCGAACACCACGGCCCGGCCCTTCTCCAGGTGGCGGATGGCGCGCAGCGGGATGTACGGCTCGGCCACCTGCCCCATGGTGATGGCGGTCTGCACCCGGGTGCTCACCGAGGCCTTCTCCAGGAAGTCCTGCAGGGCCAGGCAGTTCATCACGGTGCCGAGCATGCCCATGTAGTCGGCGCGGGCGCGGTCCAGGCCGCGCTGGGAGAGCTCGGCGCCGCGGAAGAAGTTCCCCCCGCCGACGACGATCGCCACCTGCACGCCGGAGTGCACGGCGGTGGCGATCTCCTTCGCGACCGCGGCCACCACGTCCGGGTCCAGGCCGACCGAGCCACCACCGAACACCTCACCGGAGAGCTTGAGCAGGACACGGCGTGCGCCGGGTGATGCGGTGGTCATCGGCTTCCTCCCAGGTTGGTGCGGTCGGCGGGGTGCTCAGGCACCCGGCGTGCGCGGCAGCCTCGGCCGCGCCCCTGATGGTGATAGTACGGGTGTGGCCCCGGTCCGCGCGGGACCGGAGCCACACCACGGGCACCGGCGGCTCAGGCGCCCACGCGGAACCGGGCGAAACCGGTGATGCTGCCACCGGAGGCGGCGACGATCTGGCCGACCGTCTGCTTCGGGTCCTTCGCGTAGGGCTGGTCGAGCAGCGCGACCTCCTTGAAGAAGCCGTTCAGGCGCCCCTCGACGATCTTCGGCAGCGCCTTCTCCGGCTTGTTCTCGTTGCGGGCGGTCTCCTCGGCGATCCGGCGCTCGTCGGCGACCTTCTCGGCGGGGACGTCCTCGCGGCTGAGGTAGGTCGGGGAGAACGCGGCGATGTGCATCGCCACGTCGCGGGCCACCGCGGCCCCGGCCTCGTCGCTGGCCACCAGCACGCCGACCTGCGGGGGCAGGTCCTTGTTGGTGCGGTGCAGGTACTCGCTGACCTTCTCACCGGCGACCCGGGCGACGCGGCGGACCACGATCTTCTCGCCCAGGGTGGCGGCGGCGTCCTCCACCAGGGCCGCCACGGTCCCGCCCTCGGCCTCGGCCGCGAGCAGTGCCTCGGTGTCGGCGGCGCCGGAGGCGACGGCCGCGGCGACGACCCGGTCGGCCAGCGTGGTGAAGACCTCGTTCTTCGCCACGAAGTCGGTCTCGGAGTTCACCTCGACCATCACGCCGACCTGGCCGGCGCCGTCGGCGTTGATGGAGGTGACCACCAGACCGTCGGAGGCGGACCGGGCCTCGCGCTTGCTCACGCCCTTCAGGCCCTTGACCCGGATGATCTCCAGCGCCTTGGCCTGGTCGCCGTCGGCCTCGTCGAGGGCCTTCTTCACGTCGAGCATGCCGGCGCCGGTGCGCTCGCGCAGTGCCTTGATGTCAGCGGCGGTGTAGTTCGCCATCAATGATCCTCTCGAAG
>CAZMDO010000680.1:0-1533 GCA_964564445.1 uncultured Ruaniaceae bacterium
GCGTGATGATGACCGCCAAGCTCAAGGAGCTCATCCCGCGCCAGCAGTTCGAGGTGCCGATCCAGGCGGCCGTCGGTTCGCGGATCATCGCCCGGGAGACGGTGCGGGCGATCCGCAAGGACGTGCTCGCCAAGTGCTACGGCGGCGACATCTCCCGCAAGCGCAAGCTCCTGGAGAAGCAGAAGGAGGGGAAGAAGCGGATGAAGAACATCGGCCGCGTGGAAGTGCCCCAGGAGGCGTTCATCGCCGCGCTCTCCTCCGATGCGCCCACCGGGAAGGAAGCGAAGAAGTGAGCCACCTGCGCGCGGCGTGCCGGCGTTCCAGCCGATGACGGCGCAGCCCGGCCGGATGCCGTCCGCCCACCTGGACGAGCAGGTCGCCCGGGGCGCGGCCGAGCGCGAGCTGAGCGTGTACCTGCACGTGCCGTTCTGCTCGGTGCGGTGCGGGTACTGCGACTTCAACACCTACACCGCCGCCGAGCTGGGGGAGGGCGCCAGCCGCTCGGACTACGCCGGTAGCGCGATCGCCGAGATCGGCCTGGCCGAGGAGGCGATGGCCGCGGCCGGGCTGCCGCGCCGCGCGGTGAGCACGGTGTTCGTCGGCGGCGGCACGCCCACGCTGCTGCCCCCGAGCGACCTGGCCGCCATGCTCGGCGCGGTGGCCGGCACCTGGGGGCTCGCTCCGGATGCGGAGGTGACCACCGAGGCGAACCCGGACTCGGTCAGTGCCGCCGACCTGCGCGAGCTGGCGGCCGCCGGCTTCACCCGCGTCTCCTTCGGGATGCAGTCCGCGGTGCCGCACGTGCTGGCCACGCTGGAGCGCACCCACGACCCGGCGCGGGTGCCGCAGGTGGTCGAGTGGGCCCGGCAGGCCGGGCTGCAGGTTTCCCTCGACCTCATCTACGGAACTCCCGGAGAGACCCTGGCGGACTGGCAGAGGAGCCTGCGCTCCGCCGTCGAGCTGGAACCGGACCACGTGTCCGCCTACGCCCTGGTGGTCGAACCCGGCACGAAGATGGGCGCCCAGGTGCGCCGCGGCGAGCTGCCGATGCCCGCTGACGACGACGAGGCGGACAAGTACGAGCTCGCCGCCGAGCTGCTCTTGGCCGCCGGCTACGACTGGTACGAGATCTCCAACTTCGCCCGGGCGCCGCAGTACCGGTGCCGGCACAACATCGCCTACTGGCGCTCGCAGGACTGGTGGGGGATCGGCCCGGGCGCTCACAGCCACATCGGCGGGCAGCGGTGGTGGAACGTCAAGCACCCGCGGCCCTATGCCGCCCTGCTGGCCGGTGGCCGGCTGCCGGTGGCCGGCTCCGAGCTGCTCACCGCCGCCCAGCGGGCCGACGAGGAGATCCTGCTCGCCGTGCGGCTGGCGGAGGGTCTGCTCCTGGCCCCCGAGAAGCGCGACCGGCTGGCCGGCCTGGTGGCCGGTGGGCTGCTGCAGCCGGAGGCCGCCGAGGGCGGGGTGGCGCTGCTGACCCTGCGCGGCCGGCTGCTCGCCGACACCGTGGTGCGCGCGCTGGTGGACTGA
>CAZMDO010000681.1:0-1533 GCA_964564445.1 uncultured Ruaniaceae bacterium
TCAACAAGTACAACCAGCTGCTGCGCATCGAGGACGAGCTGGACGAGGCGGCCCGCTACGCCGGCCGTGCGGCCTTCCCGCGCTTCAAGGGCTGACCGCTAGGGTCCGCGGGCCCGGTCGAGCACCGGGCCCGTGGCCTGCCCGGCCCACCCCTACGACGGCGGAGCCCACCTGGCCAGGGTGGGCTCCGCCGTCGTTGTGGTGCTGGGGCACTCCAACGCGATCAAGGTCCCCTAGATGCCGGGTGCAGGTCGGCTGCACCACACATCTGGGGGACCTCGATCGCGAGACGGGCGGGGAGGACTACCCTGCGACTCGCGCCGCCGCATTCCCGGGCAATCGGCGCACGCTGCGAGAACATGAGGACGTGACCACGCGACGCCCACCCACGCCGCGCAGCCGATCGCGGGCTGCGGGCAACGGAGCGTCCCCCCGCACCAGCACCGGCGGGCGCAGCAGCGCCACGTCCCGCGGCAGCGCCACCGGCCGCACCCGGTCCACCCGGCGCACCGGCTCCCGCTCGACCGGCACCCGCTCCACGCCGCCAGCGGTGCCGCCCCGCCCGCGCGGCAAGCCGACCGGCAGCGCCGCCCGCAAGGCCGCCGCCGCCCGCAGGGCTCCGGTGACGGCGGAGCGCCCGGACGAACCCCGCCAGATCACCGTGCGCGGCCTGGTGCTGTTCGTGGTGGTGCTGATGGCCTTCATCGTGCTCGCGCCCACCCTGCGCGCCTACGTCTCCCAGCAGGAGCAGACCCGCAGCCTGGGCGCCCGGATCGCCGCCACCGAGGAGCGCACCGCGATGCTGCAGGGCGAGATCGAGAAGTGGGACGACCCCGCGTTCGTGCAGGCACGCGCCCGGGAACGGCTCGGGTACGTGATGCCGGGGGAGACTCCCTACCGGGTGGTCGACCCGCAGTCCGTGACCGGTGAGGAGGGGCCCGACGAGGAGGGTGAGGACGGTCCGGTGTCCGTGCCGCAGGACGGCCCCTGGTACCTCACCGTGTGGGACTCCGTGCAGGTGGCCGGCGAGGCGGGCGAGTGAGCGCCGACCAGCTGCGCCCCGGTGACCTGGAGGTGGTCACCGAGCAGCTCGGGCGCCCGCCCCGCGGCGTGGTCGGCGTGGCCGCCCGGTGCGTGTGCGGCCGCCCGGTCGTGGTGCGCACCGCCCCCCGGCTGGAGGACGGCACCCCGTTCCCGACCACCTTCTACCTCACCAGCCCGGGTGCGGTGAAGGCGGTCGGCACCCTGGAGGCCGAGGGCGTGATGCGGGAGATGACCGAGCGGCTGGCCGCCGACGAGGAGCTCGCCGCCGCCTACCACCGGGCCCACGAGGACTACCTGCGCCGGCGCGGCGAGCTGGGTGCGGTGCCCGAGATCGAGGGCATCTCCGCCGGCGGCATGCCCACCCGGGTGAAGTGCCTGCACGTGCTGGTGGCGCACTCCCTGGCCGTCGGCCCGGGGACCAACCCGCTGGGGGACGAGGCGCTCGCGCTGATCGCGCCGACCTGGCGCCCGGACCGCTGCACCTGCTGA
>CAZMDO010000682.1:0-1532 GCA_964564445.1 uncultured Ruaniaceae bacterium
GGTCAGCAGCCCGGGTACGGCGCGCCCGGTCAGCAGCCCGGCTACGGTGCGCCAGGTCAGCAGCCCGGCTACGGTGCGCCCGGCGGATACGGTCAGCAGCCGACCTACGGGGCACCTGGTGGTCCTGGGGGGTACGGTCCCGGTGGGCCAGGGGGACCCGGCGGGCCGGGTGGGCCCACGCCGTGGTACGCCCGTTGGTACGTGTGGGTGGCCGCCGCCGTGGTCATCGTCCTGGTGATCGTCGGGATCGTGCAGCTCGCTGGCGGCGGTGACGATCCGGAACCGACCGCTGAACCGACCACGACCGCCCCGGTGGAGACGCCCACGGACGAGCCGACGGACGCGACGCCGACCGATGCGCCCACCGACGCGACGCCGAGCGAGGAGCCGACCGACCAGGCGCCCACCGGACCCACGGACGACCTGGCGCTCGGCGAGGTCGCCACGCTGGACGAGAACTGGCGGGCGACGGTCCAGGATCCCAACATGAACGCCACCCAGCTCGTCGTCGACGAGGGGAGCCCGGCGCCGGCCGATGGCAACAAGTACGTGCTGGTCTACGCAACCGTGACCAACACCAGCGACCAGCAGCGGACGCCCTGGGATGACCTGGGCATGGCATACGTCGCTGGCAACGGTGAACAGTTCGAAACCTCGACGGCCGTCGCCCCGGACGACATGTACAACGTCCCCCAGGTGGCGCCGGGGGAGAGCGCGACCGGTACGTGGGTGTTCGAGGTGCCGGAGAACACCAGCGGCGGCTACTGGCTGATCAAATCCTTCGTCAACGACGACTCACCGATCATCTCGTTCGTGAACCCATGACCCGCTGAGCGTCTCGCACGAGCGCCGGTCGCACCCCAGCAGGGAGCGGCCGGCGCTCTCGTCTTCCCGGCGAGCCGCGCACCGCCTGCTGCCGCCGAGGGAACAACGGCCTGTCCATCGCTGATGGACAGGCCGTTCTGCACTCGTCACCAACACAGAGAGGAACCACTGATGACCAACGCGTACGAGTTCCGGGGCAACTACTACTGTTCCGGCCATGTGACCTGGATGCTGAACGTCGTCTACCCGTTCGGCCGGTTCGGCCTCCATGGAGGCACCTACGGCTGGACCAACGCGATGCGCAGCGGCAACCAGGCGCTGCTGAGCGGCATGCTCGCCGACTACGACGAGGGCGCCGAGGCGGATCTGGAGGCCATGGCCGCGCACTTCGACATCGACCGGGACCAGGTGGGCCCGGAGGACTTCCCGGTGCTGCTGCCCGGGAACCCGGAGCCGGCATCGTTCTGCACCGAGTGCCTGCAGTGGTTTGACGAGACCGTCGAGCAGTCCGAGGAGAGCACGGGGTGACCGCCCGCCGTAGCCGTCTCGTGGTCTCGGCGTGAGGCCGGTCCTGGCAGGGCTTTGCCTGCCATGGGAGCCTGCCATGGGCGTCTGGTTATTGTGAATAACCCGCAGGATCGTTGGAAACACTGGTGCCCCAGGTGGGGCTTGAACCCACGACCGACGGATTATGAGTCCGCTGCTCT
>CAZMDO010000683.1:0-1527 GCA_964564445.1 uncultured Ruaniaceae bacterium
GCGCCCGCCGGGACGGCTTCCGGCGCAAGGACCACGCCGGGCGCTGACCCCGCCCCCGCCGCCGACGCGCGCAGACGGGTGTCTGAGTACCTGCCGGCCACCTGAGTACCGGCAGTCCGGTACTCAGCTGGCCACGCGGTACTCGGACGTTCGTACCGCCGTGCGGGGTCAGCCCTGCGTGGGCACCACCCGCGGCCAGAGGTCCTCGGCCGGCGGCGCCCACGTCGCCGGGTCGGCCGGCACCTGTTCGCCGGAACGGATGTCCTTGACCTCGTGCCCGTCGGCGGTCGGGAACCAGACGAACGGGATGGAGCGCCGGTCGGCGAACCGGATCTGCTTGCCGAACTTCGCCGCCGTGGGCGCCACGTCCGTGGGGATGCCGCGGGACCGCAGCGCGTGCGCGACCTCGTTGCTCGCCTCTCGGTGCTGCTCGTCGGTGACCGCCACCAGCACCGCCGTCGGTACCGGCCGGGTCGGCTGGGCCAGCCCCTCGGCGAGGATGCGCGAGACCAGCCGGGAGACCCCGATGGACAGACCCACACCCGGGTAGGTGGTGGCACCGTCGGAGGCCAGGGAGTCATACCGGCCGCCGGAGCAGATCGAGCCGAGCGACTCGTGGCCCACCAGCACCGTCTCGTACACGGTGCCGGTGTAGTAGTCCAGACCCCGGGCGATGCGCAGGTCGGCGACCACCACACCAGGCAGGCGCTGGTGCGCTGCCTGCACGAGCGCCATCAGCTCCGCCAGCCCCTCCTCCAGCAGGTCGGTGGTCACCCCGAGCGCGCGCACCCGGTCGGCCACGGCGTGGTCGGTGCCGGAGATGCTGGCCAGGTCCAGGCACGCCTGCGCCTGCTTGGCGTCGGCGCCGTTGTCCCGCTGCAACGCCTCGAGGACCCCGTCGGCACCGATCTTGTCCAGCTTGTCGATGGTGCGCAGCACACCCTCGACGTCGGCGATGCCCAGCCCCTCGTAGAACCCCTGCGCCACCTTGCGGTTGTTCACCAGGATGCGCACCGGCGGCAGGCCCAGCGTGGCGAGCGCCTCGAACACCTCCGCGATCACCAGCGGCACCTCCACCTCGTAGTGGAACGGCAGCGTGGTGGACCCGACCACGTCGATGTCCGCCTGGGTGAACTCCCGGAACCGGCCGTCCTGGGGCCGTTCCCCGCGCCACACCTTCTGGATCTGGTAGCGCTTGAACGGGAAGGTCAGGTGCCCGGCGTTCTCCAGCACGTACCGGGCGAACGGTACGGTCAGGTCGAAGTGCAGCCCCAGGGAGCGGGCACCGGTCTGCTCGTCCTCCTCCGCCTGCAGCCGACGCAGCAGGTACACCTCCTTGGAGGTCTCCCCCTTGCTGAGCAGACGCTCGAGCGGTTCCACGGCACGGGTCTCGATCCCGGCGAAGCCATGCAGCTCGAACACCCGGCGGATCTGGTCGAGGATGGAGGTCTCCACGATCCGGCCGGCGGGCAGCCACTCGGGGAATCCGGACAGGGGTGCGATTCGTGCCATGACGCCATCTTCCCA
>CAZMDO010000684.1:0-1518 GCA_964564445.1 uncultured Ruaniaceae bacterium
GTGCCGCAGGAGATCGAGATGCTCACCTCGCTGCAGGGCCGCCGGACGGCGCTGCACTGGGCGGCCCGCGGCGGCCCGGAGGCGAAGAAGGCGATGAAGCAGTTCCAGAAGTCGGCGGTCGCCCTGGCCTACGCCCGCCAGGACCTGCACACCGGGCAGGTGCGCCGGCGGGCGCAGCGCGACGAGGTGGCGATCCTGGACCGGATGGGACAGGCGCGCGCCAGGTTCCGCGCCGCGCTCGGGGTCTAGCAGCGCGCGAGCGGGCAGGGGGTGCGCGCCCACCAGCCCGATCTGAACGCCCACCCGCCAACCGACCCGTCCGCCCACCCGCCAACCGACCCGTCCGCCCACCCGCCAGCCGCTCGGCACCTGCTGCGGTGGGTCGTGCCCGCGGAGCACGAACCGCTGCAGCAAGTCACGAGTGAATCGATTCAGCAGGGAGGGGGCGGCGGTGAGGGGCGGCGGTGAGGGGGCCGCGGGGAGGAGGGCGGCGGTGAGGAGGGGGTCAGAGGGCGCGCAGCCGGAAGGTGAGCGTGGCCGAGCGCGGGCGCAGCATCGCCTCCGGCAGCACGTCCGGTCCGCAGGCCCGCGACCCCAACCCGTGCTGGGCGGCGTCCAGGTACAGGTGGTGGGCGCTCGGGGTGGGCAGCTCGTGCGGATGGTCGGCCGCGGTCACCTCCTGGGCGCTGTGCCGGGACAGGGTGAACCCCGGCCACCGGCCCGCCGCATCCGGCTCCGCCGTCAGCTGCAGCCACGGCACACCGCCGCGCAGCAGGGTCAGCTCCCGCAGCCCCGGCCGGTGCCCGGACTCCTGGGGCCGCGCATACGGCACGGTCAGGTCCTCGATACCCGCCTCGTGCCGGCCCAGCCACACCGAGGCCATCGTGTCCGGGTAGGCATCGTGCGGGCCCAGCCCGAACCAGCGGGCACCGTCCACACTCGTCGGCAGCACCAGGTGCAGCCCCAGCCGCGGCCACACGTCGTCGAAGCCGGTGCTCGGGGTGATCGTCACCCCCAGCACCGCCTCCACCACGCCGCCCGACTGCTCCGCGGTCCAGGTCTCGACCACGTCCAGCCCGGCCCGGGAGTCGGCGGTGGACACCCGCCGGCGCACGGTGCGCACCCGCTCCTCGGCCTCCAGCGACACCACCCGGGAGACCAGCCGGTGCAGCCCGGCCGCCCGCCACCGGTCCGCGGCGGAGGGTGCGTGGTCATGGGTGGTGAACGCCTCCGGCGGCACCCGGTCATAGCTCGGCCCGGAGGCGCCCTCGTCGTTGTCCGTCGGCGCGCGCCACAGCTCCACCGCCGGTCCGGACACCTCCTCCCCGGCCAGCGTGGCCAGCGCCGCCCCGGCGAAAGCCACCGGCGCCTGGGCCAACGGCACCGAGGCCGCACCCGACCCGCCGCGCCCCGCACCGGTCGCTAGAGCCGGCCCCGCGGCACCCGCGGGCCCGGTCGGCACAGCCGGCTCGACCCACTGCCCGCGGGAGACCACGTGCCCGGCCGGCGCCCACGGCG
>CAZMDO010000685.1:0-1517 GCA_964564445.1 uncultured Ruaniaceae bacterium
ACGATCGGGCGGTGGTAGGTGAAGCGCTCCTCGGCGTGCACCACGCGGGAGAAGTCGATACCGGCGGCCGGGTCCTCGATGTACTCGGCCTCCGCACGCTGGGCGACCACCACGGCGAACGTCGGCGGGGCGAGCACGTCGGCGTGCCCGGCGGCCTGGGCGGCCTGGGGGTCGGTGTGCACCGGGTCCTCGGCCCCCACGGCGGCGGCGAACTCGCCGATCTTCACCCGGGAGACGGCGTAGGGCGGGGTTCCGGTGAACTCCCGCCCTACGTAGTCGTTGCTGACCGCAGTCATCTGCCTCAGCGCGTCTCGCGGTGGTTGGTCTTCGCGTTGCAGCGCGGGCAGTACTTCGCCAGCTCGAGCCGGTCGGGGTTGTTCCGCCGGTTCTTCTTGGTGATGTAGTTGCGCTCCTTGCACACGTCACAGGCAAGGGTGATCTTCGGACGGACGTCCGCGGACTTGCTGGCCATTGGTCTTCCTCACGATCTGCACCCGGATGGTGCGGCGGCGCTGGTTGTGTAGCGGGGGCGGGGATCGAACCCGCGACCTCACGATTATGAGTCGTGCGCTCTGACCGACTGAGCTACCCCGCCGCGTCCTGCGAAGGGCCCGCGCACTGGCGGGCCCCCACACAGACCAGAGCCCCGAAAGGGAATCGAACCCTTGACCTTCTCCTTACCATGGAGACGCTCTGCCGACTGAGCTATCGGGGCAGCGGGATCGAGGGTACATGCTGATCGGCCCGGAGGCGAAATCCGCAGCGGCCCTCAGACCGCTTCTGTGACGGGAACCACTTCCCCTGGCCCGGGGCGGCGTTCCGATCGGGTCGGACGAGCGGAAGGGCGCCTCCGAGAAGACGCCCCACGCCGGTCCGGTGGCGGGTGAAGGATTCGAACCTTCGAAGCTTGCGCGGCTGATTTACAGTCAGCTCCCTTTGGCCGCTCGGGCAACCCGCCGGGTGGTCCAGGGACCGGATGGAACAATACCAAGTTCAGGCGCAGTCCGTGACATCGCCGAGGTGCGGCGGTGGCTAGATGTGAAGGAGATCTCAGTGGCCAGCGATTCCTCGTTCGACGTGGTGAGCAAGGTGGACCGGCAGGAGGTCGACAACGCGCTCAACCAGACCGCCAAGGAGATCTCCCAGCGGTACGACTTCCGGGGTGTGGGTGCCTCGATCTCCTGGAGCGGGCAGGACGCGATCGTGATGGTCGCCAACGCCCCGGACCGGGTGCTGGCGATCCTAGACGTGTTCCAGAGCAAGCTGATCCGCCGCGGGGTCTCGCTCAAGGCCATCGACACCGGGGAGAACGAGCCGCAACCCTCCGGGAAGGAGTACCGGCTGGTGGGCACCCTCAAGGAGGGGCTGTCCAGCGAGAATGCGAAGAAGATCACCAAGCTGGTCCGGGACGAGGGGCCCAAGGGCGTGAAGACGCAGATCACCGGCGACGAGGTGCGGGTCTCCTCGAAGAAGCGGGACGACCTGCAGGCGGTGATCGCGCTGCTCAAGGACGCCGA
>CAZMDO010000686.1:0-1513 GCA_964564445.1 uncultured Ruaniaceae bacterium
AGGACCGGGCCGCCCGCCGCGCCGCGCAGGTGGAGGCGGCGGTGCGGGAGAGCACGGACGCGACGACTGCGGCCTGAGTGCAATCTGGCGGAAGCATGGTCCGCTGGCTCAGAGGTTAGTTCCCCGGCCCGTCGCAGATGCGCCCGTGGGGTGTGGCGACACTGGAGCTTGCACGTCAGATGTAACGCAACTGATGTTCGCGCCGGAACAGGCAACGCTTCCCCAGCGTTGGACTCTATGATGGCAGAACCTAGATCGTGGGAGAGGACATGGCGCGCATCACCACTCGTAAGACTGCTCGGGGGTCGTCCCGTGCGGCGGCCACTGGTCGTACAGTTCGCGTGGACTCCAAGACCATGAAGGCCGTACTTGCTCCTGCTCGCTCGAGCGGGCAACTGCGTCAGGCGGTTCAGTCAGTGCGCCGAGGCGCCTAAGACGAGTGGCGCTCCAGATCGAGGCGCTCAAGCCCGACCACGTAGTCGCCGGCTTCGACTCCGGTCGTGACTCACTAGACCGCTATCTGCGAAACGAAGCGCTCCGCGCCGCTGGCTCGGGACTGTCACGAACGCACGTGCTTGTGGATACTGACAATCCGAGCCTGCAGGTGCTCGGATACTGCACAGTTATGCCAACTACACTCACCAGCAACGACTCGGCGCCGGTGCCCAAGAAGGGCTTGGGCAGTCGGACGGAGGTCCCTGGATACCTCATCGCGAAACTTGGGGTCGACCGGAGATCTCAAGGTGGCGGCTTAGGTACGCGGCTGCTGGTTGGCGCTCTTGAACTGATCGTCCGCGCTGCCGACTGCGTGGGTGGACGAGTGATCGTCGTGGACGCAGGCACCAACGAACTCGTCGACTTCTATCAGCGACTTGAGTTCGTCCCGATCCCTGCATCAATGAGGCTTTGGCTGCATATTGACACTGCTCGGGCTGCAGTAGTGGCTTAGCCACCGTCTTGACCGGGTGGTCGGCCAAGACGAGGCGCGAAAGCTACTTGCCCTTCTTGGTCTGCGCTAGCGCTGATGCGGCGACGGCCTTGTTCCGAGCGCTCGATCGACCATCACTGAGGGTTCTGCTCGCCTTGCGGGCGACCGACTTGCTCGTCTGCTTGCGGTTGGCCACGGTGCACCTACCTCCTTTCCCAGCCGCCTGCGGAACGTCCCCACCCTCCCGATGGGCACTGCCTGGTGCCGGACATCACCCCGGCGAACCCGCCGCTCTCGATCGACCTCACGCCGGGCGGCTGCACGTCGGAGGGGCGAGCCTCCTTGAACGCGCCATTAGCAGAATGGCGTCCTGTTTCACAGGATTTACGGAACGACACGCCCGCACTGTGTTCTGAGCAACAGCCGCGTGCGTGGAGTGGCATGAAGGCGAGCCGATGGCGGTAGGGATAGAGGTACGGGCCCGAAGGATGGACGACCGTAGGCACGCTCGCGAACGCGGGCTAGTGTGGAGCCACAAGCCCCCGGGGAGCGCGTTGGCGCTGAGAGTGCGGTCGGTACACCGGC
>CAZMDO010000687.1:0-1508 GCA_964564445.1 uncultured Ruaniaceae bacterium
GGGTTCGCCCCGGCCTCGGCGATGTGGTAGCCGGAGATGGACACCGAGTAGAAGTTCCGCACGCCCGAGTCGATGAAGTACTGCTGGATGTCGCCCATCATCCGCAGCGCGAACTCGGTGCCGAAGATGCAGGTGTTCTGCGCCTGGTCCTCCTTGAGGATGTCCGCCTGCACGGTGCCGCGCACCGCGGCGAGGGTCTCGGCGGCGATCCGGGCGTAGGTGCTGGCGTCGACCACCTCGGCGCCGGTCACCCCGAGCAGACCCAGCCCGAGCCCGTCGTTGCCCGCCGGCAGCTCACCGCGGTAGACCGGCTGCTCCCGGCCGCCGAGCACCTCGCGGATCCGCTGCTGGGCGGCCTGCCACCGGTCGGGGTCGGCGCGCAGGTGCTTCTCCACCTGCTGGTCGATGGCGGTGTGGAAGAACATCGCCAGGATGATCGGCGCCGGCCCGTTGATGGTCATCGACACCGACGTGGTCGGTGCGCACAGGTCGAACCCGGAGTAGAGCCGCTTCATGTCGTCCAGCGTGGGCACGGACACCCCGGAGTTTCCGACCTTGCCGTACACGTCCGGCCGGGTGGCCGGGTCCTCGCCGTACAGGGTCACCGAGTCGAACGCGGTGGACAGCCGCGCCACCCCCTGGCCGGCGGCCAGGTAGTGGAACCGGCGGTTGGTGCGCTCCGGCGGACCCTCGCCGGCGAACATCCGGGTGGGGTCCTCGCTCTGGCGCCGGTAGGGGTACACCCCGGCGGTGTAGGGGAACGCGCCGGGGGTGTTCTCCTGGTGCAGGAACCGCAGCAGGTCGCCCCAGGCGCGGTAGCGCGGCGGGGCCACCCGGGGCAGGGCGGTGCCGGACAGCGACGTGGAGTAGTTCGCCACGGTGATCTCCTGCCCGCGCACCCGGTAGGAGCCCTCCTCGGCGGTGAGCGCTGCCAGCCGCGCCGGCCAGCTGCGCAGCAGCTCCAGGGAGTCCTCGCTCAGCTGGGCCAGCACCTCGCCGTACAGGCGGCGCAGCCGGGTCAGCGTCTCGTCCTGCTCGACGGCGGAGCCCGGGTAGGTCTGCAACGGTTCGGGCAGGTCGGGGTCACCCAGGTCGCGCAGGCTGGTCCAGTACCGCTGGGCGGCGTCGGCCGCCTCCGCCTCGGTGGTCACCCTGCGGTCGAGCTCGCGGCCGGCCTCGGCGATCTCGGCCAGGTAGCGCACCCGGGAGCCGGGGATGAGGCTGCCGCCGGCTCCCCCGCCGACGATCGGTTCGTGCTCCGCCCACCCCTCGCCGAGCCGGGCGAGGAGGGCCTCGAACGCGCGGGTGAGGCCTTCGTCGTGGAAGTGGCTGGCGATCGTGGGGTAGACCGGGATGTCCTCGTCGGCGGCGTCGAAGGCGAGCCGGTTGCGGCGCCACTGCTTGCGCACGTCCCGCAGCGCGTCCTCCCCGCCGCGCCGGTCGAACTTGTTCAGGATGACCAGGTCGGCGAAGTCGATCATGTCGATCTTCTCCAGCTGGCTGGCGGC
>CAZMDO010000688.1:0-1508 GCA_964564445.1 uncultured Ruaniaceae bacterium
CGGTGCGGGGACCGTGCTGCCCGGCGCACCTCCTGCTCGTCGACCTGGACCCCGAGGCCCGGCCCGGTGGGGCGGTGGATGTAGCCGTCGGCGAAGGCGAACACGCTCGTGTCCACCAGGTAGTCGGTCAGCTCGGCCGAGCCGGCGTTGTAGTGGATGCCCAGCGACTGCTCCTGGATGAGGAAGTTGGGGCTGGCGAAGTCCACCTGCAGGGCGGCGGCCAGAGCGAGCGGGCCGAGCGGGCAGTGCGGGGCGATCGCCACCCCGTAGGTCTCGGCGAGCACGGCGATCCTGCGGGTCTCGGAGATCCCGCCGGCGTGCGCCAGGTCGGGCTGGATCACGCTGATCCCGGCGGCGAGCACCGGCAGGGCATCCCACCGGGAGTAGAGCCGCTCCCCGGTGGCGACCGGGACCGAGGAGCAGGCCACCACCTGCTGCCACACCTCAGCGGTCAGCTCGGGCACCACCGGTTCCTCCACGAACAGCGGGTGGAGCTCGGCCAGCAGCGGCAGCAGCCGGCGGGCGTAGCCGGGTGAGATGCGGCCGTGGAAGTCGATCGCGAAGTCGCCCTCGGCGCCGAGCGTCTCGCGGGCGGTGCGCGCCCGCGCCAGGATGGCGGCGGTCTGCGCGGCGGAGCCGAGGTGCTCGGTGGCACCGGAGGCGTTCATCTTCACCGCGGTCAGCCCGGTGGCCAGCTGGGCCTCGATCGCCGCGGCCACGTCCCGCGGGTCGTCCCCGCCGATCCAGCCGTAGACGCGCACCCGGTCCCGCACCGGGCCGCCGAGGAGCTCGTGCACCGGCGCCCCGAGCGCGGTGCCCTTCAGGTCCCACAGCGCATGGTCGATCCCGGAGACCGCGGAGCCGAACACCGGCCCGCCGCGGTAGAACCCGGCGCGGGTCATCTGCTGCCAGAGGTGCTCGATGCGGGTGGCGTCCTGCCCGAGGAGCAGGTCGGTGTACCCGTCGATGGCACCCTGCACGGCCTCGGCGTGCCCCTCCAGGCTGGCCTCGCCCCAGCCGACGGCGCCGTCGTCGGTCTCGATCCGGACGAACAGCCAGCGCGGGGCCACCTGGAAGGTCTCGATGCGGTCGATGATCACCGCCCCACCGTACCCAGGCACGTGACGTTGCTCCCCGGGCACCTAGACTCGGGCCCGTGAAGATCCTGAGCGTGGTGGGGGCTCGCCCACAGTTCGTCAAGCTGGCACCAGTGGCGGCCGCGTGCCGCGCACGCGAGGTGGAGCACGTGATCGTGCACACCGGGCAGCACTATGACGCGGCGATGTCGGACGTGTTCTTCGACGAGCTGCGCATCCCCGCCCCGGACGTGCACCTGGGTATCGGCTCCGGCTCGCACGGGGAGCAGACCGGGCGGATGCTGATCGGCCTGGAGGCGGCCCTGTCCGATGCCGCCCCGGACTGGGTGCTCGTCTACGGGGACACCAACTCCACCCTCGCCGCCGCCCTGGCCGCGGTGAAGCTGCACCTGCCGCTGGCGCACCTGGAGG
>CAZMDO010000689.1:0-1508 GCA_964564445.1 uncultured Ruaniaceae bacterium
GCGGGCATCGACGCCGAGGCCGCGCTGCGTGAGCGGGTGCGCGAGCTGGAGGCGGCCGTGCGGGCCGCGGAGAACCCCGAGCCCGGACGCCGGTGCTCCACCCGCCCGGCCCACCCGCGCGCTGACGGCGCCGGCCCACCCGCGCGCTGACGGCGCCGGCCCACCGGCTCCTGACGCCAGTGGTGGACGCTCTGCTCGGCGCCGGTGCGGTGGCGACTACAGTGGACCGCGGAAACCTGAAGGTGAACCCATCAATAAGGAGTCAATGTGGCCAGTATCGAGGCCGTCGGAGCACGCGAGATCCTGGACTCTCGCGGCAACCCGACCGTGGAGGTCGAGCTCGCCCTGGAGGACGGGTCGTTCGCCCGGGCAGCTGTTCCCTCCGGCGCATCCACCGGTGCGTTCGAGGCAGTCGAGCGTCGTGACGGTGACAAGTCGCGCTACCTCGGCAAGGGCGTGGAGAACGCCGTCGCCGCCATCACCGAGACCATCGCCCCGGAGATCCTCGGCCTGGACGCCGCCGACCAGCGGCACCTGGACCAGACCCTGATCGACCTGGACGGCAGCCCGAACAAGGGCAAGCTCGGCGCCAACGCCATCCTCGGCGTCTCCCTGGCCGCGGCCCGCGCCGCCGCCGAGAGCGCCGACCTGTCCCTGTTCCGCTACGTCGGCGGCCCGAACGCCCACCTGCTGCCGGTGCCGATGATGAACATCCTCAACGGCGGCTCGCACGCCGACTCCAACGTGGACATCCAGGAGTTCATGGTCGCCCCCATCGGCGCCCAGTCCTTCAAGGAGGCGCTGCGCTGGGGCGCCGAGGTGTACCACGCGCTCAAGGGCGTGCTCAAGGAGCGCGGCCTGTCCACCGGCCTGGGCGACGAGGGCGGCTTCGCGCCGAACCTGGAGTCCAACCGCGCCGCGCTGGACCTGATCGTGGAATCCATCGAGAAGGCCGGCTACACCCCCGGCGAGCAGGTGGCCCTGGCCCTGGACGTGGCCGCCACCGAGTTCTTCTCCGACGGCGCCTACTCCTTCGAGGGCAAGGCCACCTCCCCGGCGGAGATGATCGCCTACTACGAGTCCCTGGTGGCCGACTACCCGCTGGTCTCCATCGAGGACCCGCTGAGCGAGGACGAGTGGGACTCCTGGGCCGAGCTGGTCGGCAAGATCGGCGACAAGGTGCAGATCGTCGGCGACGACCTGTTCGTCACCAACCCGGAGCGGCTGGCCAAGGGTATCGAGCTGCGCGCAGCCAACTCCCTGCTGGTCAAGCTGAACCAGATCGGCACCCTCACCGAGACCCTGGACGCGGTCACCATGGCCCAGCGGGCCGGGTTCACCGCGATGGTCTCCCACCGCTCCGGCGAGACCGAGGACACCACCATCGCCGACCTGTCCGTGGCGGTGAACGCCGGGCAGATCAAGACCGGTGCCCCCGCCCGCGGTGAGCGGATCAACAAGTACAACCAGCTGCTGCGCATCGAGGACGAGCTGGACGAGGCGGCCCG
>CAZMDO010000690.1:0-1506 GCA_964564445.1 uncultured Ruaniaceae bacterium
CGGAACACCATGTCCTGGTGGCGCGGCTCGATCGCGACCGGCTCCTCCTCGATGTTCCAGCCCCGCTTGATCGTGCCCAGCGCGGCGGAGACCGCACCCGGCTCACCCTCGATCCGGCGGTAGGCCACCGTCTCGGCGCGGCGGGCGAGCACGAACATCGCCGCCAGCAGGCCGAACGGCACGGCGAGGAAGGTGAAGTAGAGCACCTGGTGGAACAGGTAGCCGACCAGCAGGCCGATGGCCACCACACCGAGGAAGATCCCCAGCAGCACGAACGGGATCGACGGCTGGGCCCGCCGCACCATCTGGAACACGTCCCAGATCTGGTGGTACCAACGCTGCTTCTTCTGCTTCGGCGGGGCGGGTGCGTCCGAGGTGTTCTTCTTCGCCATGATGGGCCATAGCCTACCGGTCCGCCGGGCGGCTCCTGGGCGCGTGCCCAGCCGCCTGCCGCAGCGACCCGGCCGCCCCCGGCGCGGGACCTACGGCACCTGGGCTGCGCCGTCACCGGCGGCTGCCTGGGCGACCCGAGCGCCCCCGGCGCGGGACCTACGGCGCCTGCGCTGCGCCGTCACCGGCCGGGATGAGCGCAGCCCGGACCAGCTCACCGGCGGTGGCCGGATCCGCGGCGGCGTGCACCGAGCAGAGCACCACCCCCGGGCGCAGCCGGTGCCACCAGGTGCCCTGCACCAGCAGCACCAGCGCGCACCCGTTCAGGCTGTGCAGGTGCGCCCCGGTCTGCTCGGCCACCTCGTGCACCGCCTCGGTCACCACCGGCCAGTCGATCAGCTCGCGGCTGTGCCGCTCGGCCTGCAGCTGGCGGTCCACCCAGCCGTGCGGGGTGCGGCCCACGGCGCGGGCGGCGGCCTGCAGCCCCGGCCGGTCGGCGAGCCCGTCGAACCGCGGCGGGCGGGCGAGCACCTTCAGCTCGGCCATCAGCTCGCGGTTCACCCGCCGCCAGGAGGTGGTCACCTGGTCCGGCCGCAGCAGCTGGCGGCGTGCCTCCAGGTCGAGGACCTGCCGCCACCAGGTGAGCCAGTCGGCGCCGGCCAGCACCGGATCCAGGTCGATCGCGCCGGCAGCCACGGCGGGTGGCGACTCCAGCGGCGGCGGAACCTCGGGGGCGTCGGGCACCTGCAGCCCGGTGGCGTCGCGCACGCGCAGCGCCAGGTGCACCAGGTCGCCGGCGTCCGCGGCGAACCGCCAGGACCGGCTGCCGGCCAGCCTCATCGGGGGAACCTCAGGCCCGGCCGGCTCAGCGGGCGAGCAGGGAAGCGGCCTCCTGGCGGGCCGTCCCCGGCCGGGCCAGGTGCGCCAGCTCGGCCGGGATGGTCTCCCCGCGCCGGGCCATCGCCTGACCCCACAGCCGCCCGGCCCGGTAGGAGGAGCGCACCAGCGGACCGGCCATCACGCCGAGGAAGCCGATGCGTTCGGCCTCCTCGGAGAGGGCGACGAACTCCTCGGGCTTGACCCACCGGTCCACCGGGTGGTGCCGCACCGAGGGGC
>CAZMDO010000691.1:0-1505 GCA_964564445.1 uncultured Ruaniaceae bacterium
CCATGGTCAGGTCCTTGATCGGCAGCGGCACGCCGAGCAGCGGCGGCAGGGCGGCGAGGGCGTCCGGGTCGTCGCCGGCGGCGTCCAGGGCGGCGGTGGCGGCGCGGGCCTGCTCGGCCGCCAGCTCCGGGGTCCGGGTGACGAAGGCGCCGACGCGTTCGTCCAGGGCGTCCGCGCGGGCCTGGGTGTGGGCGAGCACCTCGGCCGGGGTGACCTCACGGCCGCGGACCGCGGCGGCCAGCTCGCGGGCGGTCAGGTCGTGCAGCTCAGCCATGTCCCGAGCCTAAGCCCACGGGCCCGGCTGCTGCCCGGGCTGCGGTGGGCCGGGCGGCGGCGGCCCCCCGGGGGCGTGCGGCGGGCCGGCGGGGCCGGGCGGCGGGCCCCCGTAGCCGGGTGGCGAACCGTAGCCGGGCGGTCCTCCTGGCCCTCCGCCCGGGCCACCAGGCCCGGCCGGGCCGTGCTGCCCGGCCGCTACCCGCCGCTGGTCCTTGCGGCGGGTGTACCACCAGATGGCCCCGATCGTGGTCACGATCAGACCGACCACGCCGAGGCCGATCGCCAGGAACACCCCGCTGATGGTGCCGAAGAGACCGCCGAAGAACGAGGGGAGGTCGTCGCCGGGGGCCACCACGACGGTGGCCCACGGGGCAGCATCGGGATCGACCAGCGGCGGTGCGGTGATCGTGTACTCCCCCGCCGGGCCGCTGAGGAAGGCGAAGATGCTGCGGGCCGAGACGGCGTTCACGGTGATCGACGAGCCCGGCACCGGCGTCGGGCCGGCGGCCTGTCCGCTCGGGGTGATGACCTCGACCTGGTCGCTGAGCTCCACCGAGGGCGAGCTGCTGGGCTGGGCGAGGTAGACGACGTAGGTGGTGTTGGCCTCCAGGTGGAGCGTCGCCGTCCCGGGCACCTGGGTGCCGCCGGCCGCCTCCGGTCCTGGGGCGCCGTGATCGCTGACGATCCCGGTGGGCAGCACGGACAGGAACAGCTGCACCACGACCACCACCACCGCGATCGTGGCGATCAGCATCAGCACACCAACGGCGGTCAGGATCTTCGGTCCGGTCGTGGAGGTCTTCACGGGCAGCGGGCGGTAGGCCATGCGGTCGAGCCTACCGACGCCGGCCCGGCCTGCCTCGGCGTGGTCGGGCCCCTCGCACCGGCTGCTACCGTTCCGAGATATGGACACCCGGCGTGACACGGAGGCCCTCCGACGATGAAGGCGTTGTACAAGTCGGGCTCGCACCCGGGCCTGGCGCTGGTGGACCGGCCGGAGCCGGAGCCGGGTACCGGTGAGGTGAAGATCCGGGTCTTCACCACCGGGATCTGCGGCACCGACCTGCACCTGCTGCACTGGGACGCGGCCGGGGCCGGGATGGCCACGGCACCGCTGATCCCCGGGCACGAGTTCTACGGCGAGGTGGTGGCGGTCGGCGACCTGGTGCACGACGTGCAGGTCGGCGACCGGGTCTCCGGTGAGGGGCACATCGTCTGCGGGATCTGCC
>CAZMDO010000692.1:0-1502 GCA_964564445.1 uncultured Ruaniaceae bacterium
GCACCCCGGACCTGATCGTGCTGGACGTGATGATGCCGGACATGGACGGGTTCACCGTGACCCGCCGGCTGCGGGACAAGGGCATCCACGTGCCGGTGCTGTTCCTCACCGCCAAGGACGAGACCGCCGACAAGATCGCCGGGCTGACCGTGGGCGGGGACGACTACGTGACCAAGCCGTTCAGCCTGGACGAGGTGATCGCCCGCATCCGCGCCATCCTGCGCCGGGCCGCGGCCACCGCCGCGATGACCGAGGACTCGCTGCTGCGGGTGGGCGACCTGGAGATGGACGAGGACGCCCACGAGGTACGCCGCGGCGGCGCCGAGATCGAGCTCTCCCCCACCGAGTTCACCCTGCTGCGCTACCTGATGCTCAACGCCGGCCGGGTGCTGTCCAAGGCACAGATCCTGGACCACGTGTGGGCCTACAACTGGGGCGGCGACGGCGCGATCGTGGAGTCCTACATCTCCTACCTGCGCCGCAAGGTCGATGCCCCGTTCGCACCGGACTCGCCGCCACTGATCCACACCAAGCGGGGCGTGGGGTACGTGCTTCGTGAGCAGCAGTAGCCTCCGCGCCGGGGAGCACCCGCTGGACCGGATGCCGTTGCGGGTCCGGCTGGTGCTCATCCTGTCGGTGCTGCTGGTGGTGGCGCTGGTGGTCACCGCGGTGGTCACGCTCAGCCTGCTGAAGCGCTCGCTGATCAGCCAGGTGGACGAGAACCTGGACAGCGCCGTGCAGGTGCTCGAGGCGCGCGGCGCCTGGCCGGCCAACGCCCCCACCAGCCGGCAGCCGAACGCCTACTACATGCGGGTGATGGCCGCGGACGGGTCCACCTACCTGAACGTGCCCGCCACCACCGGCACCGACGCCGTGCCGGACATCCCGCCGGTCACCTACGACCAGATGCTCCAGGACGCCGGCACCGTGCGCACCGTCGGCTCGGTGGACGGGCCCACCCGGTGGCGGATGGTGCTGGTGCGCGGGGTGCAGGAGCAGACCGGCGCCCCGGTGTCGGTGGCGATCGCGCTGCCGCTGAACTCGGTGAACGCCACCCTGCACCAGATGCAGCTGTTCATCCTGCTGGTCGGCCTGGGTGTGGTGCTGCTGGCCGGGATCACCGGCTACGCCGCGGTGCACCGGTCGCTGCGCGGGCTGCGCGCCATCGAGGACACCGCGGCCCAGGTGGTGGCCTCCGGTGACCTGACCCGCCGCGCACCGGTGGCCCCGGACTCCACCGAGGTGGGTCGCTTGGGTGCCTCGTTCAACGCGATGGTGGCCAACCTGGAGACCGCGTTCGCCGCGCAGGCCGCCTCGGAGGCGCGGATGCGCCGGTTCGTCTCGGACGCCTCGCACGAGCTGCGCACCCCGCTGGCCTCGATCCGCGGCTACGGCGAGCTGTACCGGATGGGTGCGGTGCCGGCCGAGGAGCTGCCCGGCACGTTCTCCCGGATCGAGTCCGAGGCGATCCGGATGGGCACCCTGGTCAACGACCTGCTCGC
>CAZMDO010000693.1:0-1501 GCA_964564445.1 uncultured Ruaniaceae bacterium
CGGGGCAGCATCAGCGGCTTGCCGGAGATCGGGTCGGTGATGATCTCGCTCGCCAGCCCGAACACGTCGGCGACCATGTCCGCGGTGAGCACCTCGGCCGGGGCTCCGGCGGAGTGCACCGTGCCGCCAGCGATGGCGATCAGGTGGTCGGCGTACCGGGCGGCCAGGTTCAGGTCGTGCAGCACCATCACGATCGTGGTGCCACGGGAGGCGTTCAGGTCGGTGAGCAGGTCGAGCACCTCCACCTGGTGGCTCACGTCCAGGAACGTGGTCGGCTCGTCCAGCAGCAGCACGTCGGTGCGCTGCGCGAGCGACATCGCCACCCACACCCGCTGCCGCTGCCCGCCGGAGAGCTCGTCCACCGGCCGCTCGGCCAGGTCCACGGTGCCGGTGGCCTCCAGCGCCTCGGCCACCGCCTCGTCGTCGGCGGCCGACCACCGGGCGAACACCCGCTGGTGCGGGTGCCGGCCCCGGCCGACCAGGTCGGCCACGGTGATGCCCTCGGGAGCGATCGGCGACTGCGGCAGCAGCCCGAGGGTGCGGGCCAGCTCCTTGGCGGGCATCCGGTGCACCGCCTTGCCGTCCAGCAGCACCTGCCCACCGTGGGGGGACAGCAGCCGGGACATCGACTTCAGCAGGGTGGACTTCCCGCACGCGTTCGCGCCGACGATCGCGGTGATCTGCCCCGGCGGCACGGCCAGGTCCAGGTCGGTGATCACCCGCCGGTCGTGGTAGCCGACGGAGAGGTGCTCGGCGAGGAGGGAACGATCACGGGTCACAGCGAGCCTCCGGCCCGGTTGATGCGGACGATCAGGTAGAGCAGGTAGGGGGCGCCGAGCACCCCGGTGACCACCCCGACCGGGAACCGGGTGCCGAGCGCGTACTGGGCGACCAGGTCGGCCACCAGCACCATCAGCGCACCGACCAGGGCGGCGGGCAGGAGCAACGAACCGCGAGGACCCACGATCCGGGCGGCGATCGGACCGGAGAGGAAGGCGACGAACGCGACCGGGCCGGCTGCCGCCGTCGCGAACGCGATCAGGCCCACGGCGGCGACGATGGCCAGCACGCGGGTGCGCTCCACCCGGATGCCCAGCGCCATCGCGGCCTCGTCACCGAGCTGGAGCCCGTCGAGGCTGCGCGCGTGGGCGAGCAGCACCGGGCCGGCCACCAGCAGCGCACCGACCACCGGGACCACGTCGGACCAGTGCGAGCTGTTCAGGCTGCCGGTGAGCCAGCGGATCGCCTCCTGCAGCACGTGCTGCGGGGCGCGCTGGAGCACCCAGGAGACCACGGCGTTGAACATGGCGCCCACGCCGATGCCGATCAGCACCAGCCGGGTGCCGGCCACGCCCTGCCGGTAGGAGAGCAGGTACACGGCCAGGGCCACGCCGAGGCCGGCGAGGATCGCCACCGCGGAGACGGCGACCCCGGTGAGCCCGAGCACCACGATGGAGAACACGGCAGCGGCGCTGGCACCGGAGGAGATGCCGATGATGTC
>CAZMDO010000694.1:0-1499 GCA_964564445.1 uncultured Ruaniaceae bacterium
CCCGGCAAGGCGCTCATCGTGGGCGCCACCCGGGAGATCTGCGCCCGGCTGTACGAGGCGATCGTGACGCTGCGCCCGGACTGGCACTCCGAGGACCTGAACGCCGGGAAGATCAAGGTGGTCTACTCCGGCACGCCCGCCGACACCGGTGCCGTGGCCGAGCACGTGCGCCGCGACTCCGACAACGCGGTGATCAAGAACCGGCTCAAGAACCCCACCGACGAGCTCGAGCTGGTGATCGTCAAGGACATGATGCTCACCGGCTACGACTCCCCGCCGCTGCACACCCTGTACCTGGACCGGCCGATGCGTGGCGCGCTGCTGATGCAGACCCTCGCCCGGGTGAACCGCACCTTCCGCGGCAAGAACGCCGGCCTGCTGGTGGCCTACGCCCCGATCGCCGACAGCCTGGCCGACGCGCTCGCCGAGTACACCGCCGACGACCAGGGCGCCAAACCGGTCGGCAAGTCCGTGGACGACGCCGCGGTGGTGGCCCGCGAGCTGGTGGCCCAGCTGCGGGAGGTGCTCGAGGGCTCCGGCTGGCGAGAACGGCTCGACGCCGGCCGGGGCAGCGCCCGCGGCTGGGTGAACGCCGTGATGGGCACCTTGGACTGGCTGCGCAGCCCGCACACCCCCGGCGGAACGGCCGAGGCGGAGGAGACCCGCAAGGCCCGGTTCCGCCGTCTGGCCGCCCGGCTGTCGCGGGCCTGGGCGCTGTGCGGACGCTCCGAGAAGATCACCGACCTGGCCGAGGAGGCCCGGTTCTACGAGGACCTGCGGATGTGGATGGGCAAGCAGGACGCCGAGGACCGGCAGGCCAGCGGTGAGCCGATCCCCGCCGACGTGCAGCGGCTGCTCGCCGAGCTCGCCGCCAAGGCGTTCACCTCCTCCGACGTGCTGGACATCTACGCCGAGGTCGGTCTCGGCCAGGTGCGCATCGACCAGATCGACACCGACTTCGCCGCCCGGGCCCAGGCGAGCCGGACCCCGCACCTGACCATCGAGGCCCTGCGCGCGCTGGTAGCCAGCGAGGCGCGTGCTGCCACCCGGGGCAACGCCGTCCGGCAGGCCGCCTTCTCCGACCGGTTGGAAGAGGTGATGACCCGCTACATCAACTCCAACCTCACCTCCGCGGAGGTGATCGCCGAGCTGGTGGCGATGGCCCGCGACGTGGCCGCCGAGAAGGACCGGGGCCGGCGGTTCGACCCGCCGCTGGACGCCGACCAGCTCGCGTTCTTCGACGCGGTGGCCGCCAACCCCTCGGCGCTGGAGCTGCAGGGCGAGAGCACCCTGGCGCAGATCGCCCGCGACCTGGTGCGGATCATGCGCCGGGACGTGAAGACGGACTGGACCGTGCGCGACGACGTGCGCGCCAAGCTCCGCTCCTCGGTCAAGCGGCTGCTGATCAGGTACGACTACCCGCCGGACAAGCGCGCCGAGGCGGTAGTGAGTGTGATCGAGCAGATGGAGGCGATGGCCCGCCGCCGCGCCGCATGAGG
>CAZMDO010000695.1:0-1499 GCA_964564445.1 uncultured Ruaniaceae bacterium
CGGTGGCCACCCACACCTCGCCCATCCCGCCGATCGCGAGCCGCTCGGTGAGCTCATAGCGCTCACCGAGGACGAGGCCGGCGACGGGCTTCACTGGTCCAGCACCGCCTGGATGATCTGCCGGGCCACCGGGGCCGCCACGGCGCCGCCGGTGCCCGCGGCGCCGAGCTCCTCGGTGCCCTCCAGCACCACCGCGACCGCCACCTGCGGGTCGTCGGCGGGTGCGAACGCGGTGAACCAGGCGTTCGGCTGCACCGTGCCCTCGGGTCCCTCCACCCCGGTCTCGGCGGTACCGGTCTTGCCCGCCACCTGCACCCCGGAGATCCGGGCCGCCTGCCCGGTGCCGTTCTCCACCACGTTCACCATCATCTGCGTCATGGTCGATGCGGTCTCGGCGGAGATCGGCTCGGAGAACACGCTCGGGTCTGCGCGCCGGGTCACCCGCAGGTCCGGGCCGCGCTCGGTGGCGATCAGGTAGGGGGTCATCAGCTCGCCGTCGTTGGCCACCGCAGCGGAGACCATCGCCATCTGCAGCGGGGTCACCCGGACGTCGAACTGGCCGATGGCGGTCATCGCCAGCTGGGCGTCGTCCAGGTCGCCGCTGCCGAGCGTGCTGGGGGTGACCGAGAGCGGGATGTTCAGCCGCTGCCCGAAGCCGAACGCCTCCGCCTGAGCGCGCAGCGCCTCTTCGCCGTGCTGCACCGCCAGCATCGCGAACGGGGTGTTGCAGGAGACCTGCAGCGCGTACTCCAGCGGCACCTCGCCGTCCCCGCAGGGCAGCCCGCCCGGGTTGCGGATGTAGGTGCTGGAGGTGCCCGGCAGCAGGAACTCGGTGGGCGCCTCCACGGTGGTGTCCGGCTGGTAGTCGCCGGTCTCGAGCAGCATCGCCAGGTCGATCAGCTTGAACGAGGAGCCGGGCGCGTACAGGTCGCCGGCGATCGCCCGGTTGTACAGCGGGTTGTCCGGGTCCGCCACCAGCTCGTTGTAGGCGGCCTCCACCTTGGCGCTGGAGTGCCCGGCGAGCACGTTCGGGTCGAAGCTGGGGCTGGAGACCAGCGCCAGGATCGCGCCGGTGCTCGGGTCGATCGCCACCGCGGCGCCGTTGCGTCCGTCCAGGGCGTCCCAGGCGGCCTGCTGGGCGGCCGGGTCGATGGTCAGCTCCACGCTGCCGCCGTTGTTCTCCGCCCCGGTGAACAGTGCTCGCAGCCGGGCCAGCAGCAGGGAGTCGTCCGTGCCGTTCAGCACGCTGTTGCTGGCCCGCTCCAGACCGGTCATCTGGTACATGCCGTACCAGCCGGTGATCGGGGCGTACAGCGGGCCGTCGGTGTAGACGCGCTGGAAGCCGAACGCGTCGTCCACCGGTTCGGAGTGCGCGATCGCCTCACCGGCCACCACGATCGGTCCGCGGTCCTGGCCGTACTGCTTGTACAGGGTGCGCACGTTGCGCGGGTCGGCGTTCAACGAGTCCGCCTGGAAGAACTGCACGTAGGTGGCCGCGC
>CAZMDO010000696.1:0-1499 GCA_964564445.1 uncultured Ruaniaceae bacterium
CCTGCGCCGTCGTGCTCGGCCACACCCTGGACGACCAGGCCGAGACCGTGCTGCTCGCGCTCGCCCGCGGCTCCGGCACCCGCGCCCTGGCCGGGATGGCTCCGGTGCGCGGCCGCCTCTGGCGCCCCCTGCTGGGCACCACCCGCGCGGACACCGAGGCGGTCTGCCTCGCCCTGGACCTGCCGGTCTGGCACGACCCGACCAACGCCCCGGACGGCCCCTGGCAGAAGGCCGCCGGCGGACCGCTGCCCCGGGCGGCCCTGCGCCACCAGGTGCTGCCCGCGCTCACCGCGGCGCTCGGCCCCGGGGTGCCCGCCGCCCTCGCCCGCACCGCCCAGCTCGCCCGCGACGACGCCGACCTGCTCGAGGAGCTCGCCACCGCCGCCGGCCGGCGCACCCGCAGCACCGCCGCGCCGCCCGGTGAGGTGCACCTGCTGCTGGCTGCCCTGGCCGCCGAGCCTGCCGCGCTGCGCCGGCGGGTGCTGCACCGGGCCGCACTGGATGCCGGCTGCCCGCCCGGGGCGCTCGCTGCCGTGCACGTCCACCGCCTGGACGCCCTGGTCACCGACTGGCGCGGCCAGGGCCCGGTGCACCTGCCCGGGGCGCTCGAGGCGGTCCGTGAGTATGGCAGGCTTGTGCTGCGCGCGGCTCCGTCGACCCGGACCGGTGGCGGGCGCCCCGACCCCACCGTCGACCAGGAGAAGTGAGTGGACGCCACCGACATGGGGCAGGACCTGGAGAAGGTCCTGCTCACCGAGGAGCAGATCGCCACCCGCGTGGCGGAGATGGCCGCGCAGATCGACGCCGACTACGCCGGCCGCGAGGTGCTGCTCGTCGGGGTGCTCAAGGGTGCCGTGATGGTCATGGCCGACCTGTCCCGGAAGATGCACGCCGAGCTGACCATGGACTGGATGGCGGTCTCCTCCTACGGCTCGGGCACCAAGTCCTCCGGGGTGGTGCGCATCCTCAAGGACCTGGACACCGACATCGACGGCCGGCACGTGCTCATCGTCGAGGACATCATCGACTCCGGGCTGACCCTCTCCTGGCTGGTCTCCAACCTGCGCTCCCGCAACCCCGCCTCGGTGGAGGTGGCCGCGCTGCTGCGCAAGCCGGAGTCGGCGAAGGTGGACGTGGACGTGCGCTACGTCGGCTTCGAGGTGCCGAGCGAGTTCGTGGTCGGTTACGGCCTGGACTACGCCGGCCGGTACCGCAACCTCCCGTTCGTGGGCACCCTCGCCCCGCACGTGTACCAGCGCTGAGGGGAACGGTGAGGCTCATGCCCTGCGCGAACACGGACGTGTTTTCCCTGCCGCGTCGTATAGCGTCACCTGAGGAACTGCTAGCAGGAGGGACCCCGGCCCCGGGGATCAGTCGATGAATCTGAAGAAGTTGCTGCGCGGTCCGCTGATCTGGATCCTCATCCCGATCATCGTGATCATCGTGAGTTTCCAGCTCATGAGCGGCGGCGGTGTGCGCGAGATCGACACCTCCGCCGG
>CAZMDO010000697.1:0-1490 GCA_964564445.1 uncultured Ruaniaceae bacterium
ACGTACTCCCCGTCCAGCTGGAAGTCCTCCGGCCGGCGCAGCTGCAACCGCACCTCGCGGGCGTCGAAGAGCTGCACCGAGGGCCCGGTGCGCAACGGCCGCCGCTTGCCCCGCCGGCGCCGGACCCGCCGCACCAGACCGTTCTCCTGCACGAACCAGGAGCCCACGTCCCGCCACCCGCGGGCGCCGTCCGGTTGCAGCAGCAGCACGTTCAGCAGACCGTCGTCCACCCGGGCGTCCGGCAGCAGCACCAGCCCGGCCGGCAGCAGTCCGCCGTTGCCGACCGCCAGGGTGAGCAGCCGGGCATCCTGCGGGGTGCTGCCGTCCAGGGAGTAGGTCACGTCGAACCGGTCCGGTCGGGAGATCCCCTTGCGCACCCCGTGCAGGTAGGCGAGCCAGCCGAACTGCCGCTTCGCCTCGTCGGAGGTGTGCACCACCATCTGGGCGTCCACCCCGAACCCGGCGAGCACCAGGCCCGTGCGGCGCAGCCGGCTGCCGTCCTCCAGGACCACGGTGACCGCGATCGTGTCCACCATCCGCTCGGTGCCGCCCAGCCCGGCGCGCAGCGCCCCGGCCGGGTCCAGGGTGGGCAGCTCGAGGTTGCGGGCGAACAGGTTGGTCGACCCGACCGGCCAGACGCCCAGCGACTGCCCGGTGAGCATCGCCGCCTCCGCCACCAGCCGCACGGTGCCGTCCCCGCCGGCGGCCACGAGCACGTCGGACTCCAGTGCACCGGCCGCGCGCAGCCGGTCCCGCAGCGAGGCGGCGTCGTCGTCGGCGTGCGTGGGTACCCACAGGCTCTCCGGCCGTCCGGTGCGCTGCTCCTCCCGCCGCAGCATGCGTCCCCAGCGGGGGGCGGCCAGCTTGACCGGGTGGTAGACGACGGCGGCCCGCACCTCCCGCACGCGGCTCACCTCCCCTCCTCGCTCTCCGGTCACAGTATCCGGGCCGGGGGCTCAGTCCAGCCAGTCGGGGGTGACCTGCACCGGGTAGGGGTGGCGCTCGAAGTCCCGCCACCAGGTGTGCGCCCCCGGGGGCAGCAGCGCGATGTCGGCGGCGTCCACCAGGGCGCGCAGCCGGCGCTTGAGCTGGCCGATCTCGCCGAGCGCGTGGGCGTCCTCCGGTGCGGCCTCGGTGCCGTCGGCGGTGCGCGGCCGCAGCGCCAGGTCCTCGGCGGACCAGAGCAGCCGGCGCACCTCGTACACGTCCCGCACCCGCTTCCGGGCGGACGGCGGAGCACCGGTGCACTCCTCGGCGGCCCGGCTCCAGCCGTAGTCCATCGCGATCGCGGTCAGCCCGGGGTCGATGGTGAGGATGTCGTGGATGTCCAGCTCCGGCTGGATGATCGTGGCACCGGCCTCGGCGGCCCGGCGCACCTCGTCGGTGAGGATCTCGTCGGTCATGATGCCGAACCCGGCCCGCATCACGATCTCCAGCATGTCCTTCTCACCGAAGTCGCTGGCGTGGGCGAGGCCGGTGGGAGAGGCGAC
>CAZMDO010000698.1:0-1490 GCA_964564445.1 uncultured Ruaniaceae bacterium
GCGTTGGTCCACTTGATCCGGTACAGCGGCGGCTGCGCCAGGTACACGTGCCCGTTCTCGATCAGCGGGCGCATGTACCGGAACAGCAGGGTGAGCAGCAGGGTGCAGATGTGCTGGCCGTCGACGTCCGCATCGGCCATCAGCACGATCTTGTGGTAGCGCAGCTTGGCCAGGTCGAAGTCCTCGCCGATGCCGGTGCCGAACGCGGTGATCAGCGCCTGCACCTCCTGGTTGGCCAGCGCCTTGTCCACGCGGGCCTTCTCCACGTTCAGGATCTTCCCGCGGATCGGCAGGATCGCCTGGGTCTCCGGGTTGCGGCCCTGCACGGCCGAGCCGCCGGCGGAGTCGCCCTCCACGATGAACACCTCGCAGATGGAGGCGTCCCGGCTGGAGCAGTCCTTGAGCTTGCCGGGCAGACCGCCGCCCTCGAGCAGCCCCTTGCGCCGGGTGGCCTCGCGGGCCTTGCGGGCAGCGAGCCGCGCGGCGGAGGCCTGGATCGACTTGCGGATGATGTCCCGCGCCTCGTTCGGGTGCGACTCCAGCCAGGCACCGAGCTCGTCGAAGACCACCTTCTGGGTGAACGTGCGGGCCTCGGTGTTGCCGAGCTTGGTCTTGGTCTGCCCCTCGAACTGCGGTTCGCCGAGCTTGATGGAGATGACGGCCGTCAGCCCCTCGCGCACGTCGTCACCGGTGAGGTTCTCGTCCTTCTCCTTGAGCAGCTTGTTCTCCCGGGCGTACCGGTTGATCAGCGTGGTCAGCGCGGCGCGGAAGCCCTCCTCGTGGGTGCCGCCCTCGGAGGTGTTGATGGTGTTCGCGTAGGTGTGCACGCTCTCGGTGTAGGCCGAGGTCCACTGCATCGCGATCTCCAGGGAGATCTTGCGCTCGGTGTCCTCGGCGTCGAAGTCGATCACCTCGGGGTGGACCACCTCGGTGCGCTTGGCCGAGTTGAGGTGCTTGACGTAGTCGATCAGGCCGCCGTCGTACTTGTAGCTGACCGTGCGGGTGCGACCGGCCTCGTCGTCCGGCTCCTCCTCCTCGCCGGCGACCTCGTCCGCGGTGCCGTTGTGGCGCTCGTCGGTGAGGGTGATCTGCAGCGACTTGTTCAGGAACGCGTACTGCTGCATCCGGGAGCGGAGCGTCTCGAAGTCGTACTCGGTGGTCTCGAAGATCTCCTCGTCGGCCCAGAACGTCTGCGTGGTGCCGGTCTCCTCGGTGGCCTCGAGCTGCTGCAGCTCTCCGACCGGCCTGCCCCCCTCGGCGAACTCCTGGCGCCAGCGGTAGCCGTCCCGGCAGACCTCAGTGACCATCCGGACCGACAGGGCGTTCACCACGGACACACCCACACCGTGCAGACCGCCGGAGACCGCGTACCCGCCGCCGCCGAACTTGCCGCCGGCGTGCAGGATGGTCATCACCACCTCCACGGTGGGCCGGCCCTCGGTGGGGTGGATCGCCACCGGGATGCCGCGGCCGTTGTCCTGCACCCGCAC
>CAZMDO010000699.1:0-1489 GCA_964564445.1 uncultured Ruaniaceae bacterium
CCTCGTTCATCAAGGGCCGCGGGCTGGGCAAGGTGTGCGCGCTGATCACCGACGGGCGCTTCTCCGGCGGCTCCAGCGGCATCTCGGTGGGGCACATCTCCCCGGAGGCGGCGGCCGGCGGCACGATCGGGCTGGTGGAGGACGGGGACGAGATCGAGATTGACGTGGCCACCCGGCTGATCCGGGTGAACGTCCCCGAGACTGTGCTCGCCGAACGCCGCGCGAAGATGGACGCGTCCGAGCACCCCTGGCAACCGGTGGGCCGGGAGCGGCACGTCTCCCTGGCTCTGCAGGCCTACGCCGCGATGGCCACGTCGGCCGATCGGGGCGCCGTGCGTGACCTGTCGTTGATCCGCCGAGTCTGAGGCGTGGGCGTCACGGCGCCGGGACACCTCCGGCAGCGCTGGAGCGCGGTGTTCGTCGGGGCGCTGCTGGTCGCGGCGGTGGTCGGGGGCGTGGCGCTGCCGTGGCTCGGGGCGGTCCTCACATTGGTGGCAGGTGCGCTGTTGGCAGCCGGAGCACGCATACCCGACGGCGCACGCTCGGTTGCAGCGCTCGTGCTCTGTTTCCTGGTCGCCTCGTGGGGATTGGCGTGGCTCTCCCCGGTGGCTCTGTGGCCGCTGCCGCTGGCCCTCGCTGTGGGGTTGTACGTGCTGCTCGCGCGGGTGGAACGGTTGGGTCTGATCCGCGACTGGTTCGCGCGCGGGCGTGCGAACCGGCGCGGGGTGCTGCTGGTGGCCGCGGTGGTTCCGGTTGCGGCCGTGTGCCTCGTGGCGTGGTTCTGGCTGCTGGGTGGTGAGGACCAGCAGAGTGCGTACCGGGATCTGATCGCGGGGGCCGGTCTGCCGCTGTTGATACTGGCTGGCCTCGGGTTCGCCCTGGTCAATGCCGCATCGGAGGAGCTGGTCTACAACGGAGTGCTGCAGCGGGCGCTGGCTGTTGACCTGCCGGCACTTCCTGCCGTGGTGCTCACGGCCGCCATCTTCGGTGCATCGCACTGGTACGGCTTCCCGGGTGGGGTGGCCGGTGTGGTGCTCGCGGCCGCGTATGGCGGACTGCTCGCTGCGGTGCGTCATGTGAGCCGCGGTCTGCTGCTGCCCTGGGTGGCGCACGTGGCCGCCGACCTGACGATCTTCACCATCCTCGCCCTCGCCTGGTTCGGCTGACGTGTCCCGCTACCCGGGGCTGGGTTCCTATAGTGAGGGGATGAGCGACACGTCGAGCACCGCGGTCCCACCCAGCATGACCGGATCGCCGGACATCAAGCCCCGATCACGCGTGGTCACCGACGGGATCGAGGCGACCGCCTCCCGTGGGATGCTCCGCGCCGTGGGGATGGGCGACGAGGACTGGTCGAAACCGCAGATCGGCATCGCGAGCTCGTGGAACGAGATCACCCCGTGCAACCTGTCCCTGGACCGGCTCGCGCAGGGCGCGAAGTCCGGGGTGCACGCCGGCGGCGGGTACCCGCTGGAGTTCGGCACCATCT
>CAZMDO010000700.1:0-1488 GCA_964564445.1 uncultured Ruaniaceae bacterium
CTTAGTACCGGAAGATCGCCGCAACCTCGCGGTCCGGCACCACCGTCTGCGCGGTCGCGTAGACCTGGCCGCCGTTGTTCAATGTCGCCACGGCAGCCATGTCGGTGAGCTCGGCGTCCGCGTAGCGTTCGTCGGTACCGAGCTGCACGACCGGGTGGATGTCGTCCGTCGCACGGTCCCAAGCCCACGGGTCGGCCCTGACGAACAGGGTTTCCACCCGCCCCTCGGCCGCAGCCTTCACCACGGTGGCAAGGTTGCTGGAGACCCGCCCCGTTCCGTGGAGTGCTTGAAACCTCTCGAACACTTCGGCGCGCTGGTCCTGGAGACGCTTCTCCACCAATGGCCATGCGAGGCGGTGTAGCTCTTCGTTCGAGAGATCGTCGGCGTTGTGGTCCACCGATTCGTCCATCAGGTGCGGATACGAATTGAGGTCGCGGTAGGTGACCAGCAGGTTCTCGAGTCCGACCAAGACCATCGGTGATGTCTGGTCCCGGAGCACGTCCTCGAGGCCGCTGGAGACCGACCGCAGGAAGCGCACGAGCTCATCCTGCTTGAGGTCGGTGCCACCGTGGCCGTAGAACACGGCTCGTCCGCCGCGTCCGGTCAGCGGCACGGCCATCGTGTCCGAGCGGGCGTCGTTGGGGTGGGTGACGTCCTCGAGGCTCGTGGGGATGTCAGCGAGCATGACCTCTTCGACCACGTTCCGGCTACCGTCCAGCAGACGGATCCGCTGTTGGCTCAAGGCCAGCACGAAGAAGTGTTCGTCGCCGGAGAGCAGGCGGACCAAGTGGCCCAGCACGGGCCGGTCGCCGACCGTCGCCAGGGGGCTCATCGGCGCGGCGACCCTATACGAGCGGTGCCCCGCCGCATTGAGGTACATGGCGAGGCCATCGCTCATGTGCTGCCACTCCATCACATCAGCCAAGAGTCGCCGCGCCGGCGCCAGCAGATCTTCCGCCTCTGGGCGCCTCATCCGCTCCAGCAAGACTGCCTCGACGCTGTTCACGAGGTTCTTCCACCGAAGCATGTCCGCCTCGATCCCACTGCCGACGCGGTGGGTCGGCATGAAGAACGAGACGTGCGTCCCTCTCGTCTCGGGGTTCGCGATCGCTTCCACGCCTTCACGGGTCAAGAGGTCCATGGCTGATCCTTCCGGTCGATGCCTCTCACCGTAGAGCGCCAGGCGAAGTCCTGCTCTCTCGGGCGTGGTGGAAGGTCGATGGGCGCCCCGAGATCCCGGCGCGGAGGTCGTATTCGGCCTGGGAGGTGACTGGCCGGGACCTCCCAAGCCGAAAAGTACCTCCCGCGGGTGAGGTGCTGCCTCACTCCTCACAGGTCTGCGCCTTCTGACGACCTGTGGGCGGGGCTCGCTCCGCTCACGCCTTCACAGGTCGTAGTACAGCTCGAACTCGTGCGGGTGCGGGCGCAGCCGGACGGCGTCCACCTCGTTGGTGCGCTTGTAGTCGATCCAGGTCTCGATCAGGTCCG
>CAZMDO010000701.1:0-1484 GCA_964564445.1 uncultured Ruaniaceae bacterium
GCACCCGCCCAGGAGGCGCCCGCGCAGGAGTCCGCCCAGGAGGCGCCCGCCGAGCAGGCCCCGGCCGAACAGCCCTCCTCCGGTGGCGGTGGTGGCGCTGCGCAGGGCACCGAGGTGACGCTGCCCGCGCTCGGTGAGAGCGTCACCGAGGGCACGGTCACCCAGTGGCTGAAGTCCGTCGGTGACGAGGTGGCCGAGGACGAGCCGCTGCTCGAGGTCTCCACCGACAAGGTGGACACCGAGGTGCCCTCCCCGGTGGCCGGCACCCTGCTGGAGATCCGTGCCGAGGAGGACGAGACGGTGGAGGTCGGCGGCGTGCTGGCCATCATCGGCGACAAGAGCGCCCAGTCGGCCGCCCCGGCCGCCGAGTCTCCGGCCCCGGCCCAGGAGTCCCCCGCCGAGGAGCCGAAGGCGGAGGCCCCCGCCGAGGAGCCGAAGGCCGAGGCGCCCGCCCCTGCCCCGGCGCAGGACGCCGCGGCCCAGGAGCCGGCTCCCTCCCCTGCCGAGGCGAAGTCCCCGGAGCAGCCGAAGGCCGAGTCCGGTGGCGAGGCGCCGACCAGCTACGTGACCCCGCTGGTGCGCAAGCTGGCCGCGGACAAGGGTGTGGACCTGTCCACGCTCACTGGCACCGGAGTGGGTGGCCGGATCCGCAAGCAGGACGTGCTGGATGCCGCCGAGGCCGCCGCGAAGCCGGCCGCCACGGAGGCACCGGCCCAGGCCCCTGCTCCGGCGAAGGCGGCTCCGGCACCGGCGATCTCGCCGCTGCGCGGTACCCGGGAGAAGATGTCCCGGCTGCGCAAGATCGTGGCCAAGCGGATGGTGGAGTCCCTGCAGGTCTCCGCCCAGCTGACCACGGTGCTCGAGGTGGACGTCACCAAGATCGCCCGGCTGCGCGCCAGGGCCAAGGACGACTTCCTCGCCCGCGAAGGCGTGAAGCTCACCTACCTGCCGTTCTTCACCATGGCGGCGGTCGAGGCGCTGAAGCAGTACCCGAAGCTGAACGCGAGCATCGAGGACGACGAGATCGTCTACCACGGCTCGGAGAACGTCGGCATCGCGGTGGACACCGAGCGCGGGCTGATCGTGCCGGTGATCAAGGATGCCGGTGACCTGAACCTCGCCGGCATCGCCCGCGCGATCGGTGACCTCGCCGAGCGCACCCGCACGAACAAGGCCACCCCGGACGAGCTCACCGGTGGCACGTTCACCATCACCAACACCGGCTCCGGCGGCGCCCTGTTCGACACGCCGATCCTGTTCCAGCCGCAGGTCGGCATGCTCGGCGTGGGCTCGATCGTCAAGCGCCCGGTGGTGGTGCCCGGTCCGGACGGCGGCGACGTGATCGCCGTGCGGCACATGGTGTACCTGGCCATCTCCTACGACCACCGCCTGATCGACGGTGCGGACGCCTCCCGCTTCCTCACCGCGATCAAGAAGCGGCTCGAGGAGGGCAACTTCGAGGGCCAGCTGGGCCTCTGACCCGC
>CAZMDO010000702.1:0-1479 GCA_964564445.1 uncultured Ruaniaceae bacterium
AGATGACTCGCCCGAGCACGGACGCCGTCGTCATCGGCTCCGGACCGAACGGACTGGCCGCGGCGGTGACCCTCGCCCGCGCCGGGCTGGAGGTCACGGTGCTGGAGGCGCAGACCGTGCCCGGCGGGGGAGCGCGCACCCTGGCCTCCGACCTGGCCGACGGCCTGCAGCACGACCTCTGCTCCGCGGTGCACGCCCTGGCGCTGGCCAGCCCGTTCTTCGCCGAGCTCGACCTGCCCGCCCGCGGGGTGGACCTGGTGGTCCCCGAGATCTCCTACGCCCAACCGATGGACGGGGGCCGGGCAGCTGTGGCCTACCGCTCCCTGGAGCGCACCGTGGCCGAGCTCGGGGTCGACGGCGCAGCCTGGCGGGATCTGTTCGCTCCCCTCGTGGAGCACGAACGGCTGCTCACCGCCCTGATCCTCGGCAACCGGCGCGAGCTGCCGCCCGGGCTGCTCACCGGGTCTGGTCTGCGGGCCGTGCTGGCGGCGGTGACCCGGCTGCTGGAGCAGGGCACACCCGCCTGGAACCTGCGGTTCGGCGGCGAGGAGGCCCCGGCGCTGCTGACCGGGGTCGCGGCGCACTCGATCGCCCGGCTGCCCTCGCTGGCCGCGGCAGGCACCGCGCTCATGCTCGCCACCAACGCGCACGGCGCCGGCTGGCCGATCCCGGTGGGCGGGTCGCAGGCGATCACCGCCGCGATGATCGCCGACCTGGAGGCCCACGGCGGCCGGGTGGTCACCGACTGCGAGGTGACCAGCTGGCGCGAGCTACCGCGGGCGCGCACCTACCTGGCCGACCTCTCCCCGGCCGGGCTGCTGCGGATCTGGGGGGACCGGATGCGCCCCTCGGTGCGGTCCGCCCTGGCCCGGTTCCGGTACGGCAACGCGGCCGCCAAGGTGGACTACGTGCTCTCCGGCCCCGTGCCGTGGGCGGATCCGCGGATGGCCGGCGCGGGCACCGTGCACGTGGCCGGCAGCCGGGCGGACATGGCCCTGGCGGAGGCGCAGGTGGCCAGCGGTGAGCTGCCGGCCCGGCCGATGGTGCTGTTCAGCGACCCCGCCCTGCACGATGCCACCCGTGAGGTGGGCGGCCTGCGGCCGGGCTGGGCGTACGCGCACGTGCCCGCCGGTTGCCCGGTGGACGTCACCGAGCAGGTCACCGCCCAGATCGAACGGTTCGCGCCCGGCTTCCGCGACGTGGTGGTGGCCTCCCGGTGCATCCCGGCCCAGCGGCTGCCCGAGCACGACGCGAACTACGTGGCCGGAGACATCGCGGCCGGCGCGATGAGCGTCTGGGGCGTGCTCGCCCGACCGCGGCTGAGCACCAACCCCTACGCTGCCGGCGTCCCCGGGGTCTACCTGTGCTCGCAGTCCACCCCGCCCGGGCCCGGCGTGCACGGGATGAGCGGCTGGCACGCCGCCCGGCTGGCCCTGTCCCAGCGGTTCGGCCTGCCCGCCCCCTCCCTCGCCCCCTGAC
>CAZMDO010000703.1:0-1475 GCA_964564445.1 uncultured Ruaniaceae bacterium
GACCTACGACCTGGTGATCCGGGCGGAGCGGGTGTGCACCACGGCCGGCTTCCAGCCCCGTGAGGTCGGCATCACCGCCGGGCGGATCGAGGCGATGGAGCCGCTGGGCAACAACCTCGCCGGCGAGGAGGTCATCGAGCTGACCGCCGAGGAGGTGCTGCTGCCCGGCCTGGTGGACACCCACGTGCACGTCAACGAGCCCGGCCGCACCGACTGGGAGGGGTTCGACTCGGCCACCCGGGCGGCGGCCCGTGGCGGGGTGACCACGATCATCGACATGCCGCTGAACTCCATCCCGCCCACGGTCACCGTGGCCGCGCTGGCGGAGAAGGTGGCCGCCACCGAGGGCAAGCGGCACGTGAACGTGGGCTTCTGGGGCGGGGCGATCCCGGGCAACAAGTCCGACCTGCGCGGTCTGCACGACGCCGGCGTGTTCGGCTTCAAGTGCTTCCTGCTGCACTCCGGGGTGGACGAGTTCCCGCCGCTGGACCCGGACCAGCTGGAGGAGGACCTGCGCGAGCTGGTGACCTTCGACGCCCGGATGATCGTGCACGCCGAGGACTCCCGCACCATCGACCGGGCCACCCAGCCCGAGGGCGACCAGTACGCGAAGTTCCTGCACTCCCGCCCCCGCAGCGCGGAGAACCTCGCCATCGCCGAGGTGATCGCGCGCGCCCGGTGGACCGGGGCGAAGGTGCACATCCTGCACCTGTCCTCCTCGGACGCGCTGCCGATGATCGCCAGCGCCAAGCGGGACGGGGTGCAGATCACCGCGGAGACCTGCCCGCACTACCTCACCCTGGCGGCCGAGGACATCCCGGCCGGGAACACCGCCTACAAGTGCTGCCCGCCGATCCGCGAGGCGAGCAACCGCGACCTGCTCTGGCAGGGGCTGGCCGAGGGGATCATCGACTGCGTGGTCACCGACCACTCGCCCTCCACCCTGGACCTCAAGCACCTGGACACCGGGGACTTCGGCACCGCCTGGGGCGGGATCGCCTCACTGCAGCTGAGCCTGGCGGTGATGTGGACCGCCGCCCGCGCCCGCGGCATCGCTCTGGAGCAGGTGGTGGAGTGGATGTCCAGCAAGCCGGCCGCCCTGGCCGGGCTGCGGTCCAAGGGCACCATCGCGGTCGGCTACGACGCGGACCTGTCCATCTTCGCCCCGGACGACGCGTTCGTGGTGCACGCCGAGAAGCTCGAGCACAAGAACCCGATCACCCCCTACGACGAGCGCTCGTTGTCCGGCGTGGTCCGCCGCACCCTGCTGGCGGGCAAGGACATCGACTTCGACCACCCGGCGGGGGAGCTCATCTGGAGAGGAAAGGCCTGACAGCATGACCTACCACGTTCCGCAGGGCGGCCTACCGCCGCAGACGGCGCTGACCACCGACCGTGCCGTGTTCACCGAGGCCTACGCGGTGCTGCCGGCGCGCACGATGAGCGACATCACCGCCAGCCTGCTGCCGCACTGG
>CAZMDO010000704.1:0-1474 GCA_964564445.1 uncultured Ruaniaceae bacterium
CGCAGCCACTCGTTCTCCAGGTGGATCGCGTCCCAGGTGCGGGGCGTGGGGTCGGCGGCGATGCGCTCGTGGAACGGCAGCGGGTAGACCCGTCCGGAGGAGCCCTGGTAGACGCGCTGGTCCAGGTAGGCGGGCAGGGTGGCTGGGTCCTCCGGCAGGTAGGTCGGCAGGGTGAGCCCGGCGCGCCAGACCGCGACCGGGTGGCCGGCCTGGTCGGCGGGCCGCGGCGGCAGGTCGACCGGTGCGACCTGTCGGAGGGACTCCTCGGTGAGCATGGCACGAGGCTAGGCACGGTGCCGGGTGCACCTGAATGGCCGATCCGCAGGTTCTGCCTGGACGATCCTATGATGCGGGTATGGCGGGCTACCTGCGCGACGGCTTCCCGGGGGAGCGGATGCGGGTGCTGCCGCGCCCACTGGTGGCCCGGGCGCTCGCCGGTGGGGCCACGGGGCGGCTGCTGGTCACCGACGCCGGCTACTTCCCGCACGCTGCGAACCACGGCCGCTCCCGCAAGCACGGTGCGCGTGAAGCGGTGGTGCTGGTGTGCGTGGCCGGGCGGGGCTGGTGCGAGCTGGGTGCGACCGTGCTGGGTGTGCGGCCCGGCCAGGCGCTGGTGCTCACCCCGGGGCAGACGCACCTGTACCGGGCCGATGCCACCGACCCGTGGACGTTGTGGTGGCTGCACGCCACCGGGGCCGATCTGGACGATCTGGTGGAGCCGATCACCGGTGGGCGCGGCTACGGCCTGGTGTCGCTGCACGACCCGGCACCGGTGGTGCACGCGATGGAGCAGGTGGTGCAGGCGATGGAGCGGGACGAGACCCTGCCCGCGCTGCTCGCGGCCAGCGGGCCCGCCTGGCACGTGCTCGCCCAGCTCGGCTCGGACCAGCTCGCCGGCCCGCGGGACGAGGACTCGCCGGTGCAGCGGGCCCGGGAGTACCTGCTGGAGAACTTCGACCGGCCGGTGCGGGTGCCCGAGCTGGCCGCCCGGGTGGGGCTGTCCGCCTCCCACTTCGCCGCGATGTTCTCCCGGGCCACCGGGGGCGGGGTGCTGGAGTACGTCAAGCGGATCCGGATGGCCCGGGCGCGGGTGCTGCTGGTGAGCAGCGAGCTGACCGTGGCCGAGGTGGCCCGGGCGGTCGGCTATGGCGACCCGTTCTACTTCTCCCGGCAGTTCCGGGCGGTCTCCGGGGTGAGCCCCACGCAGTTCCGCAGCGACTCCCGGGCCGAGCGGGTGCCCTGAGTCCCGGGGTGCGGCCGTATGACCGTCACTTTCCCGGCGACCCGTACCCGCCGCCGCCGGGGGTGAGCAGCACCAGCGCGTCCCCGGCAGCCAGCTCGGCCGAGTCACAGCCGGCCAGCTCCTCGTGGGTGCCGTCGGCCCGGCGCACCCACTGCTCACCCGGGGCCCCCGGCGACCCGCCGGCCAGCCCGTAGGGCGGGTGCACCCGGTTCCCGGTCAGCAGGGTGAGGG
>CAZMDO010000705.1:0-1466 GCA_964564445.1 uncultured Ruaniaceae bacterium
ATGGTCAACTGCAACCCGGAGACGGTCTCCACCGACTACGACACCGCCGACCGGCTGTACTTCGAGCCGCTCACCCTGGAGGACGTGCTCGAGGTCTACCACGCCGAGCTCGCCGTGGGTCCGGTGGCCGGGGTGATCGTGCAGCTCGGCGGGCAGACGCCGCTGGCGCTGGCCGAGGGCCTGGAGCGAGCCGGGGTGCCGATCTGGGGCACCCCGCCGGCCGCGATCGACGCTGCGGAGGACCGGGGTCACTTCGGCCAGGTGCTGCTGCGGGCCGGACTGCCGGCGCCGGCGTTCGGCACCGCGCGCACGCTCGCCGAGGCGCGGGAGATCGCCGACCGGATCGGTTACCCCGTGCTGGTGCGGCCGTCCTACGTGCTCGGCGGCCGCGGGATGGAGATCGTCTACGACGAGGCCCAGCTCACCGCGTACGTGACCAGGGCCACGGGGACCGACAGCGAGGGCATCCTGCCCGCGCCGGTGCTGGTGGACCGGTTCCTGGACCAGGCGATCGAGATCGACGTGGACGCGCTCTACGACGGCACCGAGCTGTACCTGGGCGGGGTGATGGAGCACATCGAGGAGGCCGGGATCCACTCCGGGGACTCCGCGTGCGTGCTCCCGCCGGTCACCCTCTCGGACTCGATGATCGCCCGCATCCGTACCTCCACCGAGGCGATCGCCGACGGCGTAGGTGTGCGTGGCCTGATCAACATCCAGTTCGCGTTGGCTGCTGATGTGCTCTACGTGCTCGAGGCGAACCCGCGCGCGTCCCGTACCGTCCCGTTCGTGGCCAAGGCCACCGGGGTGCCGTTGGCGAAGGCTGCCGCGCTGCTGATGAGCGGACGCTCGATCGCGGACCTGCGCACGGCCGGCATGCTGCCGGCCGAGGACGCGGCCCGGACGGACCTGGACGCGCCGCTGGCGGTGAAGGAGGCGGTGCTGCCGTTCAAGCGGTTCCGCACCGCGTCCGGTCAGGTGGTGGACACCGTGCTCGGCCCGGAGATGCGCTCCACCGGTGAGGTGATGGGCTACGACGTGGACTTCCCGCTGGCATTCGGCAAGTCGCAGGCGGCCGCGTTCGGTGGCCTGCCCACATCCGGGACCGTGTTCGTGTCCGTGGCGGACCGGGACAAGCGGTCGCTGACGATGCCGTGCAGCCGGCTCACCGAGCTGGGTTTCACGCTGATGGCCACCGCCGGCACCGCGAGCGTGCTGCGCCGCAACGGCATCCCGGCCGAGGTGGTGCGCAAGGCCTCCGACGGTCGCGGACCGAACGGGGAGCCCACGATCGTGGACCTGATCCACGAGGGGGCGGTGGACATGGTGGTGAACACCCCCGGGTCGAAGGGTGCCCGTGCGGACGGGTACGACATCCGCACCGCGACCACGGCGGCGGACAAGGCGATCGCCACCACGGTGCAGCAGTTCACCGCGGCGGTCCAGGCGATCGAGGCGATCCGGCG
>CAZMDO010000706.1:0-1462 GCA_964564445.1 uncultured Ruaniaceae bacterium
ACGCCACCTGGACGTCCCGCACCTGGCGCAGATCGGGCGGGAAGAGCAGCAGCTGTGGCAACGAGGTGGCGAAGTAGGGGATCTCCGGCTCGGTGGCGGCCAGCTCGGCCACGAACGCGGCCAGGTCCGCCCGGAGTGCCTCCGCCCGGTCGGCTGCGCCCAGCCGGTGCAGCGCCAGCACGGAGAAGTAGGTGTTCTCGCTGTGCCGGGCGGCGCTCATCGTGCGAAAGTCGCCGACCTGTTCGGCGGCGTCGCGCCAGGCGAGCGCTGCCTGCTCCTCCTGCCCGGCCAGGGCATGGGCGTCACCGAGCAGCAGCTGCAGGCGGGCGGTGGAGGCCAGCGGGTGCCGGGCCTCACCCAGGTGGGCCGGCGGCTCGAGCGCCGCACCGACCAGGTCCAGGGCGACGGGCGCGTCCCCGGCGGACAGCGCCCGGCGGGCGAGCGCCACACAGGTGCGCTCCCAGGCGCGCAGCACCTCACCCTCACCGCCCTCCCAGGGCTGGAACACCCGACCGGTCATCAGCCTGCGGGCCTGGTCGCCGTCGCCGGCGGAGACCAGCAGGCCGACCAGCGTGGTGGTCAGGTCGTCGCGCTCGGCGACCCGGTCGTCGGCGGCCTGCAACGTGGCGATCCGCTCGGCCACAGCCACCCGCCGGCGCCGGTCCAGCTGGTCGGACTCCAGCACCAGCCGGGCGTTGCCCGGGTCGAGCGACAGCGCCCGGTCGTAGTGCTCCCGGGCGGCGGTCAGGTCGCCGTCGAGGTTCACCGCGGCCAGGCCCAGGTTCCGGCTCACGACGGCGTCGCTCACCTGGCCAGCCGCGGTGCGCCAGGCCTGCACCGCCTCCTGCTCCCGGCCGACGGCGTAGCGCCAGTGCCCCAGCAGCGCCCAGGCGCGTGCGTGGCCGGGGTGGCGGGCCACGGTGCGTTCCAGCATCGCGGCGTCCGCGGCTCGCCCGGCCAAGCACCACCGGGCGTCCGCCGCCTGCGCGGCGGCCAGCGCGGCCGCCTCCCCGGCGGTATCGCCGCTGCGGGCGAGCAGGTCGGCCCGGTGCAGGGCGATCAGCGGTCCCGCTGCGGTCTGCCCCAGCGGTCGGGACCGCTCCTGGACCTCGGCACGGTCCAGCACCGCCAGCGCCTCCGTGGTGTGCCCGGTGGCGGCGTACTCGAGGGCCACGTCCAGACAGGTCTGCGCGTCGCAGGTGAGCTCCTCGCCCCGGGCGTGCCGGGTCCACCAGTGCAGCGGGTCGATGCTGCTCGCGCGGTGCAGCAGCTCGGCCGCCGCCTCCTCGTGGCCGAGCCGGCGTGCGGTCAGTGCGGCCAGCGTGAGGGCCTGCAGGTGCTCCGGTTCAGTGCGCAGCACGTCGGCGAGCCGGACCCGGGCGGCGCGGTGCCGGCCGGCGACGGCGTCCAGGCGGGCCATCTCGTACCCGGCCGGTGCGCGCCAGCGGCGGTCCCAGGAGGC
>CAZMDO010000707.1:0-1459 GCA_964564445.1 uncultured Ruaniaceae bacterium
GCGGCTGCGTGCGGTACTACTGGGGGATGCACACCCGCAGCCACCGCCTGGACGGGCACGACGTCCACGAGCACACCCTGACCGTCCCGCTCGACCACACCGGCACCGCTCCCGGCAGCATCGAGATCTTCGCCCGGGAGATCGTCCGGGACGGCGAGGCCGACCGGCCGCGACTGGTGTTCCTGCAGGGCGGGCCGGGGCACCGGGCGAACCGGCCGACCTCGATCGACGGCTGGCTGGACCGCGCCCTGGCGGAGTACCGCGTGGTGCTGCTGGACCAGCGCGGCACCGGCCGGTCCACCCCGGTCAGCGTGCAGACCCTCGCCGGTATGGACCCTGCCGCGCAGGCGGACCATCTCGCCCACTTCCGGGCCGATGCGATCGTGGCCGACGCCGAGGCGCTGCGGCTGGCCCTCGGCGGGGAGCCGTGGAGCGCGCTCGGCCAGTCCTTCGGCGGGTTCGTGGCCACCACCTACCTCTCCCGGGCGCCGCAGGGGCTGCGGGAGGTGCTGATCACCGCCGGGCTGCCCGCGCTGACCGGTCCGGCGGACGAGGTCTACCGGCGCACGTTCGCCCAGACTGCCCGGCGCAACGCCGAGTTCTTCGCTCACTACCCGCACGACCGGGACACCGTGACACAGGTCGCCGCGCACCTGCGCGAGCACGAGGAGCTGCTGCCGACCGGTGAGGCGCTCAGCGTGCGCCGGTTCCTGCAGGTGGGCATCGGGCTCGGGTCGGCCAGCGGCTTCCACGCCTTGCACTACCTGCTCGAGGACCCGTTCGTGACGGTGGGTGGACAGCGCCGGCTGCGGGACCGGTTCCTGCGCGAGGTGGGTGACGTCGTCTCCTTCGCCGGCAACCCGCTGTATGCGGTGCTGCACGAGACGATCTACGCCCAGGGGGCGGCCTCCGATGGGGCGACGGCGTGGGCGGCGCAGCGGGTGCGCGAGTCGCTGCCGGAGTTCGACCCGGACGCCGGCCAGCCGCTGCTCACCGGGGAGCACATCTTCCCGTGGCAGCTGAGCGAGGACCCCACGCTCGCCCCGCTGGCCGAGGCCGCGGACCTGCTCGCCCACCGGGCGGACTTCCCGGCGCTGTACGACCCGCAGGTGCTGGCGGCCAACGAGGTGCCGGTGGCAGCGGCCATCTACCACGACGACATGTTCGTGCCGCGGGAGTCGTCGTTGGCGACCGCGGAGGCGATCGGCGGCCTGCGCCCGCTGGTGACGAACGAGTACCAGCACGACGGCCTGCGCGCCGACGGCAAGGCACTGCTCGACCGGCTGCTGACGCTGCTGCGGCGCTGAGCGGCCGGCTGCCGGCTCGGGACCGGCTGGCCCGGGCCTGACGGGTAGCCTCGGCGTCGACGGCCGCGACGGACACCGGCTCGAGGCCGATCGCCTGGCACGTTTGGCCCAGCAGACCGGGGCGGTATTGGCCCTTCAGACCGGGCCAAGCC
>CAZMDO010000708.1:0-1456 GCA_964564445.1 uncultured Ruaniaceae bacterium
GGGTCGGTCACCGCGGTGATCGAGTCGAGGATGTGCCGCAGGTCCTGGATCTCCTCGGAGAAGTCGATAGCCACAGTCCGCTAGGTTACGCGATCCATCGCCCCTCCCGGGCCCGGGCTGTGGCCCGTGCGCCGGGGCGCGCGCCCGGGCGCGTAGGCTCACGGCTCGTGGCCCGCCTGCTCGCCGACACCGCCCCGCTACGGGTACCGGAGTTCCGTCGGCTGTGGTGGGGGCTGGGCATCTCGAACATCGGCACCCAGCTGACCGCGGTGGCGGTGGGCCTGCAGGTGTACGCACTGACCGGCTCGACCTTCGCCGTCGGGGTGCTCGGCATCTGCGCACTGGTGCCGCTGGTGGCGCTCGGGCTGTATGGCGGGGCCCTGGTGGACCACTTCGACCGCCGGAAGGTGGCGCTGACCGCCTCGGCGGTGCTGTTCGCCGTGACCGCGGCGCTGGCGGCCCAGGCCTGGGCCGGGGTGGACCGGGTGGGGGTGCTGTACGCGCTGGTGGCGCTGCAGTCGGCGGCCAGCGGCGTGAACAATCCTGCCCGCACGGCGATCATCCCGAGGCTGGTGCCGCCGGGGCAGCTGGCGGCGGCGAACGCGCTGCAGACGCTGGCCTGGAACGTGGCGCTCACCGGCGGGCCGCTGCTCGGGGCCACACTGGTGGCCTGGCAGGGCTACCGGGTGGCCTACACGGTGGACATGGTGCTGTTCTTCGCCTCCTTCTACGCGCTGTGGCGCTTGCCCGATCTGCCGCCGGAGCGGGCCGGTGACGGCGGAGCTCACCTGGGGCGCAGACGCTTGGGGTTGTCCTCGGTGCTGGAGGGGTTGCGCTACCTGGGTACCCGCCCGAACCTGCGGATGACCTTCGCCCTGGACCTGAGCGCGATGGTGCTGGCGATGCCGCGGGTGCTGTTCCTGCGGTGGGGGTGGTGCTGATCGGTGGCGGGGAGGCCACCACCGGGGCGCTGACGGCGGCTATCGCGGTGGGTGCGGTGCTGGCCAGTGCGCTCTCCGGCGGCCTGGCCGGTGTGCGGGCGCAGGGGAAGGTGATCGTCGGGGCCATCGCTGTGTTCGCCGGTGCGGTGATCGCCTTCGGCGTGGTGCTGCTGCTGGTCGGGCGCAGCGAGCCGGACCAGGTGGTCCTCTGGGCGCTGGTGGCCGCCGTGGTGGCGCTCGGCCTGGCGGGCGCGGCGGACTCGGTGTCCTCCATCTTCCGGCGGACGATCCTGCAGGCGGCCACCCCGGATGCGCTGCGCGGCCGGCTGCAGGGGGTGTTCGTGGTGGTGGTCGCCGGCGGGCCGCGCCTGGGCGACGTGGTGGTCGGGGCCCAGGCGTCCTGGTTCGGTGAGGGACTGGCCGCGGTGGTCGGCGGGCTGGCGTGCCTGCTGGCGATCAGCCTGCTGGCGCTGACCCAGCGGCGGTTCCTCGCCTACGACGGCGCCGACCCCACC
>CAZMDO010000709.1:0-1453 GCA_964564445.1 uncultured Ruaniaceae bacterium
CCACGTGCGGGGCGTCCACCAGCCCGTGCATCGCGGTGTCGATGCTCGGCGCCGCGCCACCCTTGCCGTGCAGGCAGTAGTCGAACGCGGCGACCATCTCGTCCTCGCGGTCCACCCCAGGGTAGACGTCGACCAGGGAGCGCAGCCGGTCCACCCGGAGCACGGCCAGGCCCTTCTCGGTGAGGGTGCCCAGGTCGCCGCCGGAGCCCTTCACCCAGCACAGCTGGATCTCCTGCCCGGTGACCGGGTCGGTGGCGCTGCCCTTGGCGGAGGTGTTGCCGCCGGCGTAGTTGGTGTTGCGGGGGTCGGCGCCGAGGCGGTTGGAGCGGGCGATCAGGTCAGAGACTGCGGGGTGGGTCATGGTGGCTTTCCGATGGGTCGGGGTCGGTCAGTCTGGAATCTGCTCGTCGATCTGGCCGCGGATCGTGACCAGATCGACGAGCAACGTCGTCTTGGGGGGAGGGGGAGGTACCGGGTCAGGCGCCCCAGCCGGCCTGGGTGCCGCCGACGCGTTCGGCGGCGATCTTCTTCCCGTAGCCGGAGTCCTTGTAGGCGCGCACCGGGTCCGGTGCCAGGCCCTTGGCCTCGCGGACCTCGGCCAGCAGCGGGCGCACGTCGGTGTTGTATGCGTCCATGAAGATCTCGTTCGCGCCGAGCACGTCACCGCCAAGCTGGGCCTCGCGCAGCGCCTCGTGGTCCACCAGCAGCGCCTTGGCGGTGGCCTCCTGCACGTTCATCACCGACCGGATCTGGGCGGTGATGTTGTCCTCGATGTTGTGGCACTGGTCGAGCATGAAGTTCACGCCGGCCTCGGGGCGCAGCGCATCCGCCTCGACGATCTCGTGCATGATCCGGAACAGCTGGAACGGGTCCGCGGCGCCGACCATCAGGTCGTCGTCGGCGTAGAACCGGGAGTTGAAGTCGAAGGCGCCGAGCTTGCCGAGCCGGAGCAGCTGGGCCACGATGAACTCGATGTTCGTGCCCGGGGCGTGGTGGCCGGTGTCCAGCACCACCTTGGCCTTCTCCCCCAGGGCCAGGCAGTGCGTCAACGACGTGCCCCAGTCCGGGATGTCCATGGTGTAGAAGTACGGCTCGAAGAACTTGTACTCGATCACCATCCGCTGGTCCGGGCCGAGGGCGGCGTAGATCTGCTGCAGGGAGTCGGCCAGGCGTTCCTGCCGGCCCCGGATCGAGTCCTGACCGGGGTAGTTGGTGCCGTCCGGGAGCCAGAGCTTGAGCTCGGTCGAGCCGGTCGCCGTCATCACCTCGATGCACTGCAGGTGGTGGTCGATGGCCTTCTTCCGGATCGCCGGGTCGGCGTTGGTCAGCGAGCCGAGCTTGTAGTCGTCGTCCTGGAAGACGTTGGAGTTGATCATGCCGATCTGCACCCCGAGGTCGGCGGCGTGCCGGGCCAGGTCGGCGAAGTCGTCCACCAGGTCCCACGGGATGTGCA
>CAZMDO010000710.1:0-1452 GCA_964564445.1 uncultured Ruaniaceae bacterium
CCCGCGCCCGGCCACCCGCGCCCGGCCGCTGGCGACCTCGGCGGGCTCGGGGTGTGCGACTCTTGGCGGGTGGAGGAGCAGACCGTGGGGGTAGGGCCCTGGCCGGGCGGCCCGCAGGCGTGGCCCGCCGACGACCGGTACGACCCCGAGCTGCTCGCCGAGGGTGACCGGCGCAACGTGGTCGACCGGTACCGGTACTGGCGGTTGGAGGCGATCGTCGCCGACCTGGACACCCGTCGGCACCCCTTCCACGTGGCCATCGAGAACTGGGGCCGGGACTTCAACATCGGCTCGGTGGTGCGCACCGCGAACGCCTTCGCCGCCGAGGAGGTGCACATCGTCGGGCGGCGCCGGTGGAACCGTCGCGGGGCGATGGTCACCGACCGGTATCAGCACCTGCGCCACCACCAGGACGTGGCCGCCCTGCTGGACTGGGCCCGCGGGCGCGACCTGCCGGTGATCGGCGTGGACAACCTGCCCGGCTCCGTGCCGATCGAGGCGCAGTCGCTGCCCCGGGCGTGCGTGCTGCTGTTCGGCACCGAGTCCGAGGGGCTCACCGCCGAGGCCCGGGACGGGGTTGAGCGCCTGGTGCACATCAGCCAGTACGGGTCCACCCGCTCCATCAACGCCGGCGCTGCGGCCGCGATCGCCATGCACTCCTGGATCCGCCAGCACGCCCGCCCGCAGCCCTGACCCCGCCCACCACCCGCTGCAGACGATCGTCTGCAGCGCATTCCGCCATCTGCAGCACGTCGTGCGTGCCCTCAGATACCGAACCGTGCTGCAGACGGGCGTCCAGCGCAGGGCGCGGTACGGTGCCGGGCGCGCATTCGCACCCCGGGAAAGGTGCCCGGGCACTTCGTGGGAGACTGGGGCGACAGCACACATCCTGACGCAGGAGAACTTCCATGGGCATTGCTTCCCCCGAGGTGTACGCCGAGATGATCGACCGGGCGAAGGAGCGCTCGTTCGCCTACCCGGCCGTCAACGTCACCTCCTCCCAGACCCTCACGGCCGCGCTGCGCGGGTTCGCCGAGGCCGAGAGCGACGGCATCATCCAGGTGTCCGTCGGTGGTGCCGAGTACGCCTCCGGCTCCACCATCAAGGACCGCGTGGCCGGCTCCCTGGCGCTGGCGGCCTACGCCGCCGAGGTCGCCAAGAACTACCCGGTCACGATCGCCCTGCACACCGACCACTGCGCCAAGGAGAACCTGGACAGCTGGGTCCGTCCGCTGCTGGCGCTGGAGGCCGAGCAGGTCCGCGGCGGCGGGCTGCCCTCGTTCCAGTCGCACATGTGGGACGGCTCGGCCGTGCCGCTGGAGGAGAACCTGCAGATCGCCGAGGAGCTGCTCGAGCTCTCCCAGGCGGCCCGCACCCTCCTGGAGATCGAGGTCGGCGTGGTCGGCGGCGAGGAGGACGGCGTCGCCAACGAGATCAACGAGAAGCTCTACA
>CAZMDO010000711.1:0-1451 GCA_964564445.1 uncultured Ruaniaceae bacterium
CCAAGGTGGAGACGTTCCCGCCGAGCATCATCGCCGGCATGTTCAAGTTCACCCGCGCCGAGTACTTCGAGGTGAACGACCCGGTCGTGCGCGCCGCGCCACGGGTCTCCTTCCAGGACCAGGCCGGGCAGGTGGGTGTCTACGCCCAGGGTGGCCCGGCCACCCGCCCGCCGATGCCCACCGACTCCGGGGTGCAGCCGGGCACGCAGCCGCCCGCCCCGCCGGCCGGCGGCTACCAGGGTCCGAGTGCGTCCGGCTACCAGGGTCCGAGTGCGTCCGGCTACCAGGGTCCGAGTGCGTCCGGCTACCAGGGTCCGAGCGCCCCGGGCCAGCCCGGCGGCCCGCAGCAGCCCGGTCAGGGTCCCTGGCAGGGCTGACGGCCCCCCGATTCCGGCGGCGAACTGACGCGACGGCACCAGTCCGCGGGCTGAACCGAGCCATTCGCGTCAGTTCGCGGGCTGATGCCCGTCGGGCCGCGTCCTCCCGGCCGCTCAGATCAGGTCGACCAGGTCCTTGATGCCGTCCAGCACCGCGGTGGGCCGGTACGGGAAGGACTCCACCTCCTCGGCGCTGGTGGAACCGGTGAGCACCAGGTAGGTGCGCAGCCCGGCCTCCATCCCGGCCACCACGTCGGTGTCCATCCGGTCGCCGATCATCGCCGTGGCCTCGGAGTGCGCGTTGATCCGGTTCAGCGCGGTGCGGATCATCACCGGGTTCGGCTTGCCGACGAAGTACGGCTTGCGGCCGGTGGCCGCGGTGATCATCGCCGCCACCGCCCCGGTCGCCGGCAGCGGACCCTCCAGGGACGGGCCGGTCACGTCCGGGTTGGTGGCGATGAACCGTGCCCCCTCGGTGATCAGTCGGATGGCGCGGGTGATGGCCGAGAACGAGTAGGTGCGGGTCTCCCCGAGCACCACGTAGTCCGGTGCCGAGCTGGTGAGGATGTAGCCCTGCTCGTACAGCGCCGTGGTCAGACCTGCCTCACCGATCACGTAGGCGCTGCCGCCGGGCACCTGGTCGGCCAGGAACGAGGCGGTCGCCAGCGCGGAGGTCCAGATCTCCGACTCGTCCACCTCGATACCGGAGGTGTGCAGCCGCGCCGCAAGGTCCCGCGGGGTGTAGATCGAGTTGTTCGTGAGGATCTGGAACGGGATCTGCTTCTCCCGCAGCCTGGCGACGAACTCCGCGGCCCCCGGCAGCGCGTGCTCCTCGTGCACCAGCACACCGTCCATGTCGGTGAGCCAGTTCTCGATCTGGTCGGGCATCTCGTCTCCTCGGCGCGGTGGGGGTGCCTACGTACCCCAAGACTAGGCCGAGGAGCCCGGACCGACCCGGGGTCCGCCGTCGACCGCAGGCTTATCAGGGTCGCGCGGACCCGGGCGCCCGCGCCCGGCCACCCGCGCCCGGCCACCCGCGCCCGGCCGCTGGCGACCTCGGCGGGCTCGGGGTGT
>CAZMDO010000712.1:0-1451 GCA_964564445.1 uncultured Ruaniaceae bacterium
GTGCAGGTCGGCGACCGGGTCTCCGGTGAGGGGCACATCGTCTGCGGGATCTGCCGCAACTGCCGGGCCGGCCGGCGCCAGCTGTGCATCCGCACCCGTGGCGTGGGCGTGCAGCGCGACGGCGCGTTCGCCGAGTACGTGGTGATCCCCCAGGAGAACGTCTGGTCGCACACCCGGGAGGGCAGCACGGACATCACCCCCGAGCTGGGGGCGATCTTCGACCCGTTCGGCAACGCCGTGCACACGGCGCTGAAGTTCCCGGTCGTCGGTGAGGACGTGCTGATCACCGGGGCGGGCCCGATCGGGCTGATGGCCGCCGCGGTGGTGCGCCACGCGGGTGCCCGGTACGTGGCGATCACGGACGTGTCCACCTCCCGGCTGGCGATCGCCGAGCGGATGGGGGTGGACCTGGCGCTGAACGTCGCGACCACCGAGATCGAGCGTGCCCGGCAGCAGCTGCGGCTGCGGGAGGGCTTCGACGTCGGGCTGGAGATGAGCGGGCACGCCGAGGCGCTGCCGGAGATGATCTCGGTGATGAACCACGGCGGGAAGATCGCGCTGCTCGGGCTGCCGACCACCTCGATCGACATCGACTGGTCGGCGGTGGTCACGCACATGCTCACCCTGCAGGGCATCTACGGCCGGGAGATGTTCGAGACCTGGAACGCGATGACCGCGATGCTGCAGACCAGCCAGTGGTTGCACGACGCGATCGCCTCGGTGGTCACCGAGGTGCTGCCGGCCACCAGGTGGCAGGAGGCCTTCGACGCCGCGGCGAGCGGTACCGGTGGCAAGGTGGTGCTGGACTGGACGGTGTTCTAGAGCTGCGGAGGAGCGAGATGTACGCGATCAAGGACGAGCTGACCGCCGAGCTGGCGGCGCTGCGCGCGGAAGGCACCTACAAGCAGGAGCGCTCGATCTCGTCGCCACAGTCGGCGCACATCGCCGCCGGTCCGATCGGTGCTCCGCCGGCGCAGGTGCTGAACTTCTGCGCGAACAACTACCTGGGCCTGGCCGACCACCCGGACATCCTGGCCGCCGCGCACCGGGCGCTGGACGAGCGCGGCTTCGGGATGGCCTCGGTGCGGTTCATCTGCGGCACCCAGGACGCCCACCTGGAGCTGGAGGCGCGGCTGGCGACCTTCCTCGGCACCGACGCCTCGATCCTGTTCGGCTCCTGCTTCGACGCCAACGGCGGGGTGTTCGAGGCCCTGCTCGGGCCCGAGGACGCGGTGATCTCCGATGCGCTGAACCATGCCTCGATCATCGATGGGATCCGGCTGTGCAAGGCGCGGCGGCTGCGGTACGCCAACCGGGACATGGCCGAGCTGCGGGAGAAGCTCTCCGAGGCGCGCGACGGCGGAGCTCGCCGGATCCTGATCGTCACCGATGGCGTGTTCTCCATGGACGGCTACTACGCCCCGCTCGCCGAGATCTGCGACCTCGCCGAG
>CAZMDO010000713.1:0-1448 GCA_964564445.1 uncultured Ruaniaceae bacterium
GCGGGGCGACGGTGTAGATGGCGGGATGCTCGGGGCGTGGCCATTGCGCGTGGTGGGCGCGTTTGACGTGCCACTTGACGTACTTGCGCTTGACGACCCTGGGGTTCGCGCGTCGTCGTCGGCGAGGGTTGAGCCGTCCGATGAGTCGGCGCAGGAAGGTCAGCCAGCTGCGGTGGCAGGCGTCAGGGTCGTGAGGGGGGAAAGTCGCCCTGGTGGGCGATGGACTGACGGGTGATCCGCAGCGCGGCGACGAAGCTGACCCGGTCCGGGTCGTGCCCGGAGTGGAGCGCTGCTTCGGTCATCAGCGAGCGGATCGCGTAGTGGCAGCACAGGTGGCCCCAGATCTCCTGAAGGACCAGATCGGGCGACTTGGACCGCAGAACGGTGCGCGGTCCGCGCTGGTGGGTCTTGAGTTCATCGAAGGCCAGCTCGATCTCCCACCGCTGGGTGTAGGCCGCGGCGAGATCGATAGCGGTGACCTCGTCGGGGTCGGTCAGCGTAGTGAACAGCCGGTAGCTGGTCGGGTTGTCCCGTCCGTCGTCGATGGTGTAGTCGATGACGCGGACCAGCATCGGCTCCTCGCGACGCGCCGCCGCCGGGGTGGTGCGGCGCAGATGGGCCAGCCAGGAGCCGTCGGGAAGGTCGTCCACGTGGGTTGGTTTGGGGCCGGATCGGTCGGTCCGGACTCGCCACAACAGGTCTGCCCCGGTCCCGATCGCCTTGCGCCACAGGGCATAGGAGAAGAACCCGCGGTCGGCGGTGAGCAGCATCCCCGGCGCCAGCCGGTCCAGCAGCGGCTCGGTCAGAGTGGCCTCGGACTCCGAGTAGGTCCCGACCTGCGCGGCGAACATCGCATGCGTGCCGCACTCGGCCAGCGCGACCACGCGAGCCTGCGGGAAGGCAGCCTGTTCGCCCTTGTTCACCCCCGGCCTGCCGAAGTACTCGGCATTGACGGCCGTGTCGGCGACATCGAGGCAGGTCCCGTCGATCGCGACCAGCCGCCGCCCGGCCAGCCACACCCCCGGCGTATCGTCGGTGCCGATCGGTTCAGCGACCCGCTCGAACAGCGCGGCCAACGGCTCAGCGCCCAGCCGGGCCCTGGCCTGGAAGATCGCGGACTTGCTCGGCGGCGCGTAGCTCTCGGCCCAGCCCGACGCCCACGACAACCCGTCGGTCAACTGTGACAGCACGTCCTCATACGAGCCCTCGGAGTACAACGCCATCCCGATCGAGAAGTACGCCATCACCCGCGCCGGCAGTGTCCGGTGACGCCGCTCGGTCCGCCCCGCCGCCGCAATCACCTCATCGACCAGATCCGGCGGGAACACCCGGGTCAGCACTCCCACCGACACAAGATCCGACAACCGACGATCCGTCTCCGGCTTCACCCATCCAGCACGTGGCATGCCACCAAACTACACCCGTGTGACCTTAACTGAACGGTATTG
>CAZMDO010000714.1:0-1446 GCA_964564445.1 uncultured Ruaniaceae bacterium
TGCGCGGCCGGAGTGGCACGGTCTGCCACGATGGAGCTGTGCCCGTTCCCGAGTTCGTCACCGCCCTGCGCCGCCACATCGGCACCGACCTGCTCTGGCTCTCCGGTGTGAGCGCCGTGGTCCTGGACCCCGAGGGGCGCATCCTGCTCGGCCGCCGCGCCGACACCGGCCGCTGGGCGGTGATCAGCGGCATCCTCGAACCGGGGGAGCAGCCGGCGCCCGCCCTGCTGCGGGAGGTGCTCGAGGAGACCGGTGTGCACGCCGAGGTGGAGGCGCTGGTCAGCGTGTTCAGCGGCGAGCAGATGCGCTACCCGAACGGCGACCACGCCCAGTACCTGGACCTGACCTTCCGCTGCCGCTACACCGGCGGGCAGGCCGCAGTGGGCGACGACGAGTCCCTCGACGTCGGCTGGTTCGCCCCGGACGCGCTGCCCGAACCGCTCGCGGAGACCTCCCGCCAGCGGATCGACGACGCCCTGGCCTACGACCCCGCCACCGGCCCCCGCTTCGCCCGCTGAGCGCACCACCCTCGCACAACGTCACGAGGAAGCGGGCACGGGTGCCCGATCCCTATTGACCTTGCCGAGGGGGCCCGTGCGGGCAGCCGCTACGATGCCGGGCGGGTCACCGTGCAGTGGCCCACTCCCGCACACTTCGAGGAAGGTGAGCCGTGGCGCTCTGGACGCTCTACCGAGACGGCAGGACGATCGTTCCCGGGGAGGTGGTGGCGCCGGGGCAGCGACTCTCCTGGCCGCGCACCATCGGCATCGGCGCCCAGCACGTGGTGGCCATGTTCGGCGCCACGTTCCTGGTGCCGCTGCTCACCGGCTTCCCGCCGGCCACCACCCTGTTCTTCTCCGCGATCGGCACCGCCGGCTTCCTGCTCATCACCCGCGGCCGGGTGCCCAGCTACCTCGGCTCCAGCTTCGCCTTCCTCGCCCCGATGGGGGTGGGCTCGGCCGCCGGGCAGCTGCCGATGCCGGTGGCGCTCGGCGGCATCGTGGTCACCGGGGTGCTGCTGGCGATCGTCGGGCTGGTGGTGCACCTGGCCGGGGCGAAGTGGATCGACATCGCCATGCCGCCGGCGGTCACCGGCACCATCGTCGCCCTGATCGGTCTGAACCTGGCGCCCACCGCCTGGTCCAACGTGCAGACCGCACCGGCGACGGCCCTGGCCACCCTCGCCGCGATCGTGCTGATCACCGTGCTGTTCCGCGGCATGATCGGCCGGCTGGCGATCCTGCTCGGCGTGCTGGTCGGCTACCTGGTGGCCATCCTCCGCCATGAGGTGGACTTCACCCAGGTGCGCGAGGCCGCCTGGGTGGGCCTGCCGCAGTTCACCACGCCCACCTTCGACGTGACCGTGCTCGGCCTGTTCGTACCGGTGGTGATGGTGCTGATCGCCGAGAACGTGGGGCACGTGAAGTCGGTGGCCGCGATGACCGG
>CAZMDO010000715.1:0-1445 GCA_964564445.1 uncultured Ruaniaceae bacterium
CGGGACGTCAGAGCGGGTGCAGGTTGCCGGACGCCACGGTGACCCGCACCTTGCGGTCGCCGAAGTCGACGATGCTGGCGACATCGCCCTCCACCGCCACGACGCGGCCCAGGCCGTGCCGGTCGTGGGTGACCCGCTGGCCCACCACGAACAGCTGCGGCGGTGGTGGCGGTTCCCGCAGCTTGTTGAAGGGACTGGTGGCGAGCGGACGTGCTCTGTTGGCGGCCATCGCTCCAGCATCCTCCACTTCGCGGAGAAAAGCGCGGCCGGTCACACTGCCGGTTGCCCTCGGACCTCCTCCGGGCGGTGGACGGCGGTGGATGACGCAGTGGATTTCGACCCGTCGCCGGGTGCGTCTGCCCGGACGAGCTGTGCATAACCCGACGCCCTTCTGTGGACAGGGTGCGCGCCGTCGTCGACCACCCACAGGGATACCCACAGACCCCACGCGCGAGTACACACCGAAGCCCCGGAAGTCCACAGCAACACGCCGTGAGGCTGTGGATGACACGCCCGCGACACGACACGCCAACACAAAGTGTTGGGGTCTGCCCATCGGCTCACCACAAGGTGTAGTGTCTAGGTAGTCGGAAGTTGCCGGGGCACCAGCAGCGGCTCCGGCGAATGACACGAATGTAGTTACACCGCGGGAACTCAAGGGCCGATCCCGCCTGACGAAGGATCTGGAAGGACGTTCGATCATGACCATCACCGTCTTCAGCAAGCCGGCTTGTGTGCAGTGCGACGCCACCTACCGGGCGCTGAAGAAGCACGGTCTGGACTATGAGGTGGTGGACATCTCCACCGACGCCGAGGCACTGGAGTCGGTGAAGGCGCTCGGCTACCAGCAGGCCCCGGTGGTGTTCGCAGGCGGCGACCACTGGTCCGGCTTCCGGCCCGACAAGATCAAGGCGCTCGCCGCCGTCGCTGCCGACGCCCAGGCCGCCCTGGCCTGAGCCGCTCCGGCGCCGGAGCAGGCATCAGCTTGCAGACGGCGTCGCACCAGTTCCATACCGTTCTCACCCCCGTCCGGCTCCGGCAGGGCGGGGCGTGAGTGCACCCACCTCTTCGTGAAGGCGTGATCGATCGTGACCGGCATCGTGTACTTCTCCTCCGTCTCGGAGAACACGCGCCGTTTCGTGGAGCGGCTGGACCTGCCGGCCGAGCGCATCCCGCTGCGGCCCAGGGACGGGCACCTGCGGGTCGACCACCCGTACGTGCTCATCACCCCCACCTACGGGGGCGGGAACGGCCAGGGGGCCGTGCCCAAGCAGGTGATCAAGTTCCTCAACGACGTACACAACCGGTCCCTCATCAAGGGCGTGGTGGCGGCGGGGAACACCAACTTCGGGTCGGCCTACTGCCTGGCCGGGCGGATCATCGCCCGCAAGTGCCAGGTGCCGCACCTGTACGACTTCGAACTACTAGGAACCGCTGAGGACGTC
>CAZMDO010000716.1:0-1444 GCA_964564445.1 uncultured Ruaniaceae bacterium
ACCAGGATGGACAGGATGCCCTGGCTCTGCCCGTTCAGCAGCAGCGTGCCGGACTCCGCCAGCGGTACGATCACCAGCGCCGCCAGGCAGAGCGCGAACAGGGCGGTGGCGATCACCACGATCGGCAGGATCGGCGACCGGTAGACCACGGCCAGGATGATCAGCACCACCACGAGCGCCACGGCGAGCAGGATGCCGTCGATCCCGGCGAACGCGGAGACCAGGTCGGCCACCCCGGCGGCCGGGCCGGTCACCCAGCCGGTCAGCCCCACCTCGGCCAGCGGCGCCTGCGACTGCTCCCGCAGCAGGTCGACCAGGGCGAGCGCGGCCCGCTCACCCCCGATCTGCTCGTCGGCCTGGTCCGCAGCCAGGGACACCGGCACCAGCACGGCCAGCCCGTCCTCGGCGGGGATCACCGGCACCTGTTCGCTGCTGAGCACGTCCGCCACCGGGGTGCCACCGGGCAGCTCGAGGTCCGGGACGCCCTCGGCCCACTGGGAGACCGCAGCGATCTGCTCCTGAGCGAGCCGGGCGCCGTCATCGGCGGTGACGACCAGCAGCGCGGGCAGCGCATCATCGACCGAGAACTGCTCGATCACCTCGCTGGCCTGGGTGGACTCCGCACTCTCCGGCAGGAAGGCGGCCTGGTCGTTCTCCTGCACCTGGGAGAGCTGCCCCTGCGCGATGCCGCCGAAACCGCCGATCGCCAGCCAGGCGAGCAGGGCGAGGGCGACCAGGACCGCGCGTGGGAGGGTCCGGGCTCGGCCGGCGGCGTGTTTACTCAGCACGCTGAGCATTTTCGGTCCGGTGCGGCGGGCGGCGCAACTCGACAGCCGGAACCCGCTCCCGGAGCCCGAGCGACTCGTGCCACGATGTGCGCTGTGGCGGTAGACCATGGCGACGGCGGAGCTCCAGCGGGCAGCGCGTCCTCGCCTGCCCAGCCCGCACCGGCGGGCGAGCAGCAGCCGCCAATGCACGCTCCGCCGTCACCGGCTGCGGGGCACGGCGGGATGACCGACCCGGGCCGGACCGCTGCCACCAGCCCCGGCGGCCCCGGCGTGGGTGACCCACCGGAGGCCTGGCCCACCGGACGCCTGCTCTCCGCGGCGGCGCGGCGGGTGGAGCGCGCCTGGGACGCCTACCTGGCCCGGTGGTCGTTGGGCCACGCCTCACTGCCGGTGCTGGCACTGCTGGTCGGCGGCGAGCTCTCCCAGCGGGAGATCGCCGCGCACCTGGGCGTGACCGAGCAGAGCATGAGCCGGATGGTGGCCGGGCTGGAGCGGAGCGGGTACGTGCAGCGGTCCCGCGACCCCGCCGACCGCCGCCGGCACACGGTGCGGATCACCGCGGCCGGTCGGCGCGCACTGCGCGAGCTGAACCTGCGCGATGCGATCGACTCGCTGGTGGGCCACGACCTGAGCGACGCCGAGCTGGCCGACCTGCG
>CAZMDO010000717.1:0-1444 GCA_964564445.1 uncultured Ruaniaceae bacterium
TCCGGATGCAGTGCCCGAACAACCACCACTTCGTGGTCGACCTGGAGCCGTTCGGCCAGGACAACCCGAACGTCGTCTTCTACGCGGCCGACCGGCCGTTCGGGGACATCACCAGCGAGGTCGTCCGCAAGGGCACCACGCCGAGCCCGCTGGCCTGGAACACCATTCCTTCGTTCACCTGATCACCCACCGGTCGTGGGCCCGGACCGGGGGAGCTCCCCGGGTCCACGACCACCACCACCCCTCAAAGGAGAGACAATGACGACAGCAGTCGAAGTTCCCAAAGGTCAGCGTCCCGAGGACGAACGCCTGTCCGTCGGGGCGAGCTTCGCCTATGGCCTCCAGCACGTGCTCACCATGTACGGCGGGATCATCGCCGTCCCCCTGATCATCGGTCAGGCGGCCGGCCTGGACGCCGTGCACATCGCCCTGCTCGTGGCCGCGGGCCTGTTCATCGGTGGCCTGGCCACCATGCTGCAGTCCTGGGGTCTGCCGTTCTTCGGCTCGCAGCTGCCGCTGGTGCAGGGGGTCTCGTTCGCCGGGGTGTCCACGATGCTGGCGATCATGGGCACCGGTGATCTGGCCGACGCCTCGCCGGAGGCGAAGCTGCAGGCCGTGTTCGGTGCGGTGATCGTCGCGTCCCTGATCGGTCTGGTGGTCGCCCCGTTCTTCGCGAAGATCGTCAAGTTCTTCCCACCGGTGGTCACCGGCACGGTGATCACCGTGATCGGTCTGTCGCTGATGCGCGTCGCCGCCGAGTGGGCGATGGGCGGAGCCGGGCTCAAGGGCAGCGAGGAGTACGGCTCGGTGAGCAACATCGGGCTGGCCGCGATCACGCTGGCCATCGTGCTGGTGCTCTCCAAGGTCGGCGTCGGGATGATCTCCCGGATGTCCATCCTGCTCGGCATCGTCGTCGGTACGATCGTCGCGGTGCCGTTCGGGAAGGTCGACTTCTCCGGGATCGCCGACGCGGGTGTGGTGGCGTTCCCCAGCCCGTTCTTCTTCGGTATGCCCACGTTCGCCGCCGGAGCCATCATCTCGATGTTCGTCGTGATCCTGGTGACGATGGTGGAGACCACCGCCGACATCCTGGCGGTCGGTGAGATCGTTGAGACGAAGGTCGACTCCAAGCGCATCGCCGCCGGCCTGCGGGCGGACATGCTCTCCTCGGCCATCTCCCCGGTCTTCAACTCCTTCACCCAGTCCGCGTTCGCCCAGAACGTGGGCCTGGTGGCCATCACCCGGGTGAAGTCCCGGTTCGTGGTGGTCGCCGCCGGAGTGATCCTGGTGGTGCTCGGTCTGCTGCCGGTGGTCGGTGGCATCGTGGCCGTGATCCCGCCGCCGGTCCTCGGTGGTGCCGGCATCGTGCTGTTCGGGTCGGTGGCCGCTGCCGGTATCCGCACCCTGGGCACGGTCAAGTACGACGGCAACATGAACCTGATCA
>CAZMDO010000718.1:0-1441 GCA_964564445.1 uncultured Ruaniaceae bacterium
CGGCGGGCCTCCTTGGCCTCCTCCTCGGCCCGAGCGGCCTCCTCGTTCGCGCGGGCGGCGGCCTCGGCTGCGGCGACGACCTCGGCGGGCACGTCGTCGGCGAACCGGCAGTAGCAGGTCAGCCGGGCCTGCACGGTGGCCTCGTCCATGCCCACCTCGGCACCGGGCCGGTGCACCACCAGGGAGGTCAGCGGCGGCAGGCCCTCGGCGTGGCAGCGGGCCACCACCTGGGCGAGCAGGGCGCCGATCCAGCTGCGGAACGAGGCGCGGGTGCGCAGCCCGGTGCGGGCCTGCACCTGCTCGGCGAGCTCGGCGTAGGTGATCAGTCCCCGGTAGCGCCCGGCCACCTCGACCAGCACCTCGACCGCGGCCTGAGCCCAGGCGTGGGAGGCCTCCTTCACCCCGACCCAGCGTTCCTCGTGCAGCTGCTCACTCATGGGTCAAGCGTCGCACCTCCGCGGCGGTGTGACCCACCGTGCCGGGACGGTCGTGACCGACGTCATGCCATCGTGGTGCCGAAGGCGAGGCCGAGCAGGTAGGTCGCGGCGGCGGCACCCCAGCCGATCGCGAGCTGGCGCAGCGCCCGGCGCAGCGGTGGGGCGCCGGAGAGCACGCCCACGATCGCGCCGGTGATCATCAGCGCCGCGCCCACCAGTCCGGCGGCCAGCGCCACCGCGGGCCATCCGGTCAGGCCGACCAGGTAGGGCAGCACGGGGATGACCGCACCGGAGGCGAAGAAGCAGAAGCTGGAAGCGGCCGCCTGCCACGCTGATCCGATCTCCTCCAGGGAGTGCACCGCGGTGCGCGCGGGCCGGACCGCCGGGTTGTGGGTGGCGAGGCGCTCCTCGGCGCGGGCCTGCGCCTCCTCGGCGGACATCCCCCGGGCCCGGTAGACCAGGGCGAGCTCGTTGGTGTTCACGTCCAGGTCACCCACCGCCTGGTGCGCGGTCTCGCTCGGTGTGGATGCCTCGAGCAGCTCGCGCTGGGACCGTACGGAGACGAACTCCCCCGCCCCCATCGACAGCGCTCCGGCGAGCAGTCCGGCCAGCCCGGTGAGCATCACCGTTCCGGTGGAGACTCCGGAGGCGCCGATCCCGAGCACGAGGGCCAGGTTGGAGACCAGGCCGTCGTTCATGCCGAACACCGCCGCCCGGAACGTGCCGGAGATGCGGGCGCGGCCACGCACGGCCAGGGAGCGGACGACCTCCTCGTGGATCTGCTCGTCGGCAGCCATCGCGGCGGTGGCGTGGGCGTCGTCGGCGTACTCGGAGCGGGACTCGGCCCGTTGTGCCAGCGCGAGCACGAACACCGACCCGAACCGGCGGGCCAGGGCGATCAGCAGGCGTGAGCGCAGCGCGGGCTTGCGCGGGGCGCCCACCTGGTCACCGAGCAGGCCCTTCCAGTGCGCGGCGTGGCGCCCCTCCGCCCGGGCCAGCGCGAG
>CAZMDO010000719.1:0-1438 GCA_964564445.1 uncultured Ruaniaceae bacterium
CTGCCACGAGCGGGGCATGCGGATCATCCTGGACCTGGTGGTCAACCACACCTCCGCCGAGCACGAGTGGTTCCGCGCTGCCGTGGCCGACCCCGGCGGGCCGTACGGCGACTACTACCACCTGGTCCCCGGGGCGCCCGGGGAGGATGGCACCGGCCCGCCGCCGAACAACTGGACCTCGTTCTTCGGCGGTAGTGCCTGGCGCTGGCTGCCCGAGGCCCACCGGTGGGCGCTGCACCTGTTCGCACCGGGGCAGATGGACCTGAACTGGCAGAACCCGCAGGTACGCGCCGAGGTCGCCGAGATCGTCCGCTGGTGGCGGGGCCGCGGCATCGACGGCTTCCGTCTGGACGTGATCAACTACATCTCCAAGCGTCCCGGGCTGCCGGACGGCGACCCGGGCATCGGAGCGCTGATGGGCTTCCCCGGCATCGAGCACTACTTCTTCGGCCCGCACCTGCACGACTATCTGGCCGAGCTGCGCACCGCCGGCTTCACCCGTCGCGAGGACGACCCGCCGCCGGCCTCCACCGCCCGCGAGCGCCGCGACGACGGCACGCTCGACGGCCCGCTGCCGCCCGATGAGGCCGGGGTGATGGTCGGTGAGACACCCGGGGTGGGGGTGGAGATGGCCCGGTTGCTGAGCAACGCCCGCCGGGGCGAGCTGGACCTGGTGTTCAACTTCGACGTACTGGACGGGCCCGGCAAGGTGCGCTGGGACGACTACCGCTACGACCTGGCCTACGTCAAGAGCTTCTACCTGGACTACCTGGCCCGCACTGGGCCGGGTGATGCGGTCGCGCTGTTCTATGACAACCACGACAACCCGCGGATGCTGTCCAAGGTGCTCGGCGCGAGGGACCGCGACCCGGTGCTGCGGGTGGCCGCGGCCAAGGCGCTGGCCACCCTCCAGCTCACCCTGCCCGGCACACCGTTCCTGTACCAGGGCCAGGAGATCGGCGCCGTCAACCAGGAGTTCACCTCGGTCGGTGACCTGCAGGACGTGGAGTCCCGGAACCGGTACGCCGAGCTGCTCGAGACCGGGCTGAGCGAGGCGGCCGCCCTCGCCCAGGTGCTGCCCGGTGCCCGGGACCATGCCCGGGTGCCGATGCGCTGGGAGCCGGGCCCGACGACGGGCTTCACCGCCGGCACGCCGTGGCAGACCGGCCGGGAGGACTCGAGGGGGTTCACCGTGGCCGAGCAGGCTGGCGTGGCCGGTTCGGTGCTGACCTACTACCGGGAGCTGATCGCGCTGCGCCGGGCGGAGCCGGCGCTGACCCGGGGCGCCTTCCGGACCCTGGCGCCCCGGTCCCGGACCTACTTCGGGTGGCTGCGCACCGCCGTCGACGGCTCGGCCGACTGGTTGATCGAGGTGAACCTGACCGGCCGGACGATCCGCCGCCCGCGCGGGGTGCCGGAGGCCGAGACGGTGCTCGGT
>CAZMDO010000720.1:0-1433 GCA_964564445.1 uncultured Ruaniaceae bacterium
CGGGTGCGGTCCACGTCGGCCACGAACTTCGAGACGTAGTCGGTGGCCGGCTCGTTGAGGATCTCCTCGGCGGTGCCGATCTGCACGATCCGCCCGTCGCGCATCATCGCGATCCGGTTACCCAGGCGCATCGCCTCGTTCAGGTCGTGGGTGATGAACAGGATGGTCTTGTCCAGCTCGCCCTGCAGCTCCAGCAGCTGGTCCTGCATCTCCTTGCGGATCAGCGGGTCGAGGGCGCTGAACGCCTCGTCCATCAGCATGATCTCGGTACCGGCGGCCAGCGCGCGGGCCAGGCCGACGCGCTGGCGCATCCCGCCGGAGAGCTCCGAGGGCAGGTAGCCGCCCCAGCCGCCCAGTCCGACCATGCCGAGCGCCTTCTCCGCCTCCTTCTCCCGGTCGGCGCGATTGACCCCACGCAGCTTCAGGGCGTAGGCGGCGTTCTCGCCGACGGTGCGGTGCGGCAGCAGGGCGAAGTGCTGGAACACCATGCTCACCTTGTCCCGGCGCAGCGCGCGCAGGCCCTTGGCGGAGAGCTCGGTGACCTCTTCGCCGCCCACCTGCAGGGACCCGGCGGTGGGCTCGAGCAGGCCGTTCACCGTGCGGATAAGGGTGGACTTGCCCGAGCCGGACAAGCCCATCACGACGAAGATCTCACCCGGTTCGACGTCGAAGGTGGCGTCGATCACCGCCGCGGTCAGGCCCTCCTTCCGCAGCTGGGCGCGGTCGACGCCCTCCCGCAGCAGCTTCACTCCGCGCTGCGGTCGTCGTCCGAAGATCTTGGTCAAGCCTTCTGCCTGGATGGCCGGCACGATGCTCCTGGGTCTCGTTCTACTGACGGCCACCGGGCTCGTCAGGACGTGTCCCGGTGACGAGGGCGGGCGCGCAGAACCGAGGTCTGCACCCGCCACGACGTTCTACTTTGCCTGATCTTGGTCACGGATGCACATTGGAATGGTCACGACGGTATAACGATCAGGGTTGGGTCAAGCATCGTGGCCGCTGACGAATGTGCAGGTCACGGCGGGTTCTGGCGCTGTCCTGACTGGTGGACCGACGGCTCGGTCGACGTGAGCGGTCTCACCTGTGCCGAGCGGTCGCCAATGCGTCAGACACGGCGTGCTGAGCGCTCGGACAGCGTACGGTGTCCTCATCCTGTCAGTGCCATTCGAGATCTGTGGAGCTCATACCGTGAAGATCGCCGTCGCTGGCTGCGGGTACGTCGGGCTGTCCATCGCCACGCTGCTGGCCCAGCACCACGAGGTGATGGCCCTGGACATCGATGAGGAGAAGGTGGACGCGGTCAACGCCGGCCGCTCCCCGATCGTGGACCCGGAGCTGGCCGAGTACCTCGCCTCAGGCCGGCTGCAGCTACGCGCCACCACCTCGGCCACCCAGGCGCTGTCCGGGGCGGCCTACGTGGTGATCGCCACACC
>CAZMDO010000721.1:0-1430 GCA_964564445.1 uncultured Ruaniaceae bacterium
AGAGGCTGGCGGCGCCGATCGACGCGGCCGCAGCCACCGGCGGCACCACCACCGCCACCGCGCCCGCTCCCTCGACGCTGGACGAGCTCGCCATGGTGGTGCGCAGCACCGACCTGGTCACCCCGATGGCCTACCTGACCCGCACGCTCGGCGGCGCGGAGGCAGACGGCCCCTGGGACGCGAACCTGCTCACCCGAGCCCTGAGCCAGGTGGGGGAAGGCTTGACCGCCGTGCTCCGCCGTCGCCATCCCGATGCGGACGAGCTGGACCTGCAGCTGCTGGTGAGCGCATTCACCGGCGGCGTGCTGGTCTGCCACCGGCACTGGTGGCAGCGCACCGGCGCCGCCGACGACCCGGCCTCCCGGAAGGTCTGGGCCGAGCTGCTCGACCACCTCATCCACCAGCTGCGCACCGGGTTCGCCGCCACCGGCTGACCCGCCGCGCCGCCGACCGCCCCGCGCACAGGGCCCCGGCCCTCCGCACCACCCACCCCACCGCACGAAGGACCACACCGATGGCCGAACTCCTCTACCGTCTGGGCCGGGCCGCCGCCCGCCGCGTCTGGGTGGTGCTCGCCGCCTGGACCGCCGTCGCGATCGCCGTCGGCGTCGCGTTCAGCGTGGGCGCCGGCACCCTCTCCGACGCCATCGACATCCCGGGCACCCCCACCGCCGAGGTCACGCAGCGGCTGGAGACCGAGTTCCCGGCGGCCTCGGGCGGCAGCGGCTCGATCGTGGCCACCACCACGGACGGTTCCGCGTTCACCGCCGAGCAGCAGGCCGACATCGCCACCTTGGTCACCCAGGCCGAGGAGGTCGACGGCGTCGCTTCCGTGATCGACCCGTTCGTCACCGAGGCGCAGCGGGAGCAGCAGGCGGACCAGCTGGCACAGGGCCGCACCGAGGCCGAGGCGGGTCAGGCCGAGCTGACCAGCCAGCAGGACCAGCTCGGGGCGGCCCGTGCCGACCTGGAGGCGCAGCAGGACCAGCTCGAGGCGGCCCGGGCGCAGGCCGAGGCGGACGGCAGCATCGCCTACGCCGGCCCGGAGCTGGACGCCCAGCTGGCGCAGGTCACCCAGGGTCTGGCGGAGATGGACGCCCAGCAGCAGGAGCTGGACCAGGGCATCGCCGAGGTGACCGCCCAGCTGCAGCAGATCGGGCTCGGCGAGCGGATGCTCGCGCTCACCGACGGTGTGCGGCAGGTCTCCGCTGACGGGTCCGCGGCGATCATCCCGGTCACCTTCGACGACCCCACGTTCGAGGTGCCGCAGGAGACCAAGGACGCGCTCGTCGCGCAGTTCGCCGAGCACCCCGTCGACGGCGTGCAGTTCGACTTCTCCAGCGAGATCGTGCAGGGCATCCCGTCGATCCTCGGTGTGGGCGAGGCGGTCGGCGTGCTGGTGGCCGCGATCGTGCTGCTGGTGATGCTCG
>CAZMDO010000722.1:0-1430 GCA_964564445.1 uncultured Ruaniaceae bacterium
AGCTGGCCGTGATCGATGAGTCGACGACGGTGCGCGCCTTCGCCCGCGAGCTGCGGTGGAACCAGGTGTACTACCGGATGACCGCGGGGGTCTGAGCGCCACCGCGCGCCGCCACCGCGCCCGGCTCCACCGCGCTACGGAGGTACTCCTGGTGCACTGAGGTGTATTTATCGTGCCTCCACGAGACAGAAGTACCTCCGCAGGGTGGGTGGTCCGGGGCGTGCCCGGACGCGGGGTGCTGGTGCCTCTAGGCTGGTGCCGCCCGGTGCCGCCGCGGTAGGCTACCGGTGAATCGTTTCATGCACGAGTCCGGCCCGCCGGACGCCAGGAGAGGTACGGATGGTCCAGCGTCGAATCCCCCAACCCCGTGATCTTGCGCCGCTGCTGCAGTTCAAGAAGCCCGAGCTCGACGGGCGCAAGCGCCGGCTGGCCGCCGCGTACACCATCGAGGACCTGCGCACCATCGCCAAGCGCCGCACCCCGAAGGCGCCGTTCGACTACACCGACGGTGCCGCCGAGGGTGAGCTCTCCCTCGCCCGTGCCCGCCAGGCGTTCCAGGACATCGAGTTCCACCCGGCGATCCTGCGCGACGTCTCCGCCGTGGACACCTCCACCACGATCCTCGGCGGCCCGTCCGCCCTGCCGTTCGGTATTGCGCCCACCGGCTTCACCCGGATGATGCAGACCGAGGGTGAGATCGCCGGTGCCGGAGCGGCCGGTGCCGCGGGCATCCCGTACTCGCTGTCCACGATGGGCACCAGCTCGATCGAGGACGTCGCCGCCGCCAACCCCACCGGGCGGAACTGGTTCCAGCTGTACATGTGGAAGGACCGGGACCGGTCGATGGCGCTGGTGGAGCGGGCCGCGAAGGCCGGCTTCGACACCCTGCTGGTGACCGTGGACGTGCCGGTGGGCGGCGCCCGGCTGCGCGACTCCCGCAACGGCATGACCATCCCGCCGAGCCTGACCCTGAAGACCGTGCTGAACGCCGCGCCGCGCGCCCAGTGGTGGTTCGACTTCCTCACCACCGAGCCGCTGGCGTTCGCCTCCCTGGACCGCTGGTCGGGCACGGTGGCCCAGCTGCTGGACACCATGTTCGACCCCACCGTGGACTTCGACGACCTGCGCTGGATCGCCGAGCAGTGGCCGGGGAAGGTGGTGGTCAAGGGCATCCAGTCGCTCGAGGACGCGCGCCGGGTGGCCGAGATCGGCGTGGACGGCATCGTGCTGTCCAACCACGGCGGCCGCCAGCTGGACCGCGCCCCGATCCCGTTCCACCTGCTGCCCCAGGTCGCCCGCGAGCTCGGCGACGCCTACGAGATCATCCTGGACACCGGCATCATGAACGGCGCCGACATCGTGGCGGCGATCGCGATGGGCGCCGACTTCACCCTGATCGGCCGGGCGTACCTGTACGGGCTGATGGCCGG
>CAZMDO010000723.1:0-1426 GCA_964564445.1 uncultured Ruaniaceae bacterium
CGGCACTCGCAGCGGTGGGGCGAAGCACCCGTTCGGCACTCGCGACGGTGGGTCGTGACCCGGGAGCACGAACGAACGCACCCGGTCACGAGTGCATCGATTCAACCCGGGGAGGGGAGGCGGGGAAGGGAGGCGGGGGAGGGCGCGGTCAGGAGGTGGCGTCGAGGAGGTGGTGGCTGAGTGCATGGGCCACCTGCTCGATCTGCCAGTCGCGGGCGCCGAGCTCGTGCAGGCTCTCCGCGACCGTCTCGGCGGAGATCCGGCGCGGCGGCGACCAGGCGAGCCGCCGCTGGTACTCCGGGGTGAGCAGGTTCTCCTGCGGCAGGTGCAGCTCCTCGGCGAGGGTGCGCACGGTGCTGCGCACCACCACCAGGCGCTCAGCGCCCTCGGGGTTGCGGTCCCGCCATGCCTTCGGTGGCGGCAGCGTGTCCGAGGCGGGCGCCCGGCGGGAGGGGTACCGGGACGGGTCCAGGGACTTGGCCCGCTGCACCGCCTCGAACCAGGTGCGCAGCCGCCGGGCCGCGTTCTTGGTGCGGAACCCGGGCAGTGCGCCGAGCTCGGCCATGGTGTCCGGGCGGGCCACGGCGGCGGCGACGATGGCGGCGTCGGTCAGCACCCGGCCCGGGGCGATGTCGGCCGCGCGCGCCTGGGCGTCCCGCGTGGTCCACAGCTCGCGGACCACCGCCAGGCCCAGGCCGTCACGCACCTGGTGGCTACCGGAGGTGCGCCGCCACGGGTCCCGGCGCGGTGGTGGCGCCTCCGCGGTGCGCACCGCTTCGAACTCCTGCTCGGCCCACGCCAGCTTGCCGGCCTCGTCCAGCTCGGCGGCCAGCTTCGCGCGCAGGTCGATCAGCACCTCGACGTCCAGTGCCGCGTACCGCAGCCAGTCCTCCGGCAGCGGTCGGGTGGACCAGTCCGCGGCGGAGTGCTCCTTGGCGAGCTCCAGGCCCAGCTCCTCGGCGACCATCGCCGCGAGCCCGACCCGCTCGTAGCCGAGCAGCCGGGCGCCCAGCTCGGTGTCGAACAGCGCAGCCGGACGCATGCCGACCTCGGCCAGGCAGGGCAGGTCCTGGTTGGCCGCGTGCAGCACCCACTCGGCGGTGCCGACGGCCGCGGACAGCTCGCTGAGGTCCGGCAGCGCCTGCGGATCGACCAGTGCGGTGCCGGCGCCCTCGCGGCGCAGCTGCACCAGGTAGGCGCTCTGCCCGTACCGGTACCCGGAGGCGCGCTCGGCGTCCACCGCGACCGGACCGCTGGCGGCGGCGAACGCGGCCACGGTCTGCGCCAGCGCCTGCGGCGTGTCCACCACCCCGGTGAGCCCGTCGGCCGGTTCGGTCAGTGGGGTGAGTACCTGGTCGCTGGCGGGTGTGTGTGCTGAGCTCATCGTTTCGGCTTCAACGGGCTGACGTTGTCCGGGATCGGCGGC
>CAZMDO010000724.1:0-1424 GCA_964564445.1 uncultured Ruaniaceae bacterium
CCTGCTGGAGCGCTGGCTGGCCAGCCGCGGGTCCACCCCGCAGCACCCGGCGTGAGTCCCCGCCCCGGCACCCGCCACCCCGCACCCCCGCACCCGGCCACCCGCAACCATCGCACCCGGCGTGAATCCATTCACTCGGCAGCTGGCGCGACCGCTCGTGCTCTGCGGTCACGAGCCAACGAGCCGGCTGCCGAACCGGTCGCCGCACCGCGGGCACGACACGCCGGGCCCGATGAGCGATTCCCCGCCCGTTCGGCTCTAGCGTCTGGACTGTGGAGTTCGCCGGATGGGTCGTGCTGGCGATCGTGGTGCTGATCCTCGGTTACCTGCTACCGACCGCGATCCGGTCGCGTCAGGTGGTCGTCGATTCTCGGGTGGCTGACAGGTTCTCCGAGGACCTACGAGTCCTGGCGACGGCCGGGACGAACCCCACACCACAACCCGAGAGCGCTCGCGGATATCTGCACCGGCCGCGGACCCAGACCACGGAGGACATCATGCACTCGCCCGCCCCCCAGCGGCTCGCAGCCGCCGATGCGCGCCGTGCTGCTGCGGCGCGTGCCACCCGGGCCGCGGCGGCCAGCCGGCGTGCGGCGGCCGCTGCTCGGCGTCTCGTGCTCACCCTGGTGCTGCTCACCGCGACCGCGGCCGGGTGGGTGCTGGTGGCGGTCGCGTCCGCGCCGATCGCCCTGGCCATCGTGCCCAGCGTGCTGTTCCTGGCCGTGCTGGTGCTGGGCCGCCGCGCCGCTGCGCAGGCGAAGATCGCCGACGCCCGGCTCGCCGAGGAGATCGAGCGCGCCCGCCGCGCCGACCATGCCCGCGCCGCCCGGGTGGCCGCCACCAAGGCCGCCCGCGAGGGTGAGGCGCCGACGGCGAAGTCCAGCCTGCGCATCGAGGTGGACCCCGCGAAGCTGCTCGAGGCGGACGCCGCGGAGACCAGCGTCATGCGCCCCGAGCTCCCGGAGGGGGAGGGCTGGACCCCCGTGCCCGTGCCCGCCCCGGTGTACACGATGAAGGCGCCGGCCCCACGCCGCGAGGTCGAGCCGCTGAGCGAGCAGGAGCTGGCCGGTGCTGAGCACGACGGCGCAGCCTCCGGGGCGAGCTCGGCCTCACCGGCCGAGCCGGTCGAGCGGGCCGAGGTGGCCGAGCCGGTCGAGGTGGTCCAGGGTGCTCCCGCGGAAGCGCCTGCGGCGCCGCCTGCGCCGTCGGTGAACCTGCAGGAAGTGCTGGAGCGCCGCCGCGCGGTGGGGCAGTAGGCGTCCACTCGCGCGCGGACCTCGACGGGCCGCGCGTGCAGACCGCGACGTGAGGAGTCTCTCCCTGCGCGGGCTGTGGGAGCAGGCCGCCGAGGTGCTATTCTGTTACCCGGCCTGGGGCTATGGCGCAGTTGGTAGCGCGTCTCGTTCGCAATGAGAAGGTCGGGG
>CAZMDO010000725.1:0-1423 GCA_964564445.1 uncultured Ruaniaceae bacterium
CGGTGCGCTGGAACCCGAACATCGAGTAGTAGAAGTAGAACGGGACCATCACCTCCCCGTGCGTGGCGTAGGAGGTGCCGACCGCCTGGAACGCCGCAGCGGACCCGGCCTCGGTGATGCCGGTGTGCATCAGTCCACCGGACTCGGACTCCTTGTAGCTCAGCAGCAGGTCCCGGTCGACCGGCATGTAGTTCTGCCCGGTCGTGTTGAAGATCTTCAGGCTCGGGAAGATCGCGTCCAGACCGAAGGTGCGGGCCTCGTCCGGGATGATCGGCACGATCCGCTTCCCGAACTCCTTGTCCCGCAGCAGGTCCTTGAACAGCTGCACGAGGGCCATCGTGGTGGCGACCTCCTGCTGCCCGGACCCCTTCGCGAGCCGCTCGTAGGCCTTGTCGCCCGGGAGGGTGACCTGGGTGTACTTCGAGCGTCGCTCCGGCAGGAACCCGCCGAGCTGGCGGCGCCGGTCGATCATGTACTCGATCTCCGGAGCGTCCGCACCCGGGTGGTAGTACGGCGGCAGGTAGGGGTCCTTCTCGATCTCGGAGTCGGAGATCGGCAGCCGCAGCGAGTCGCGCAGCAGCTTCAGGTCGTTCTCCTTGAGCTTCTTCATCTGGTGGGTGGCGTTGCGCCCGGCGAACGCCGAGCCCAGGCCGTAGCCCTTGACCGTGTGCGCCAGGATCACCGTCGGCTGGCCGGTGTGGTTCATCGCGGCCGAGTAGGCGGCATACAGCTTGCGGTAGTCGTGCCCACCGCGCTTGAGCGCCCAGATCTCGTCGTCGGTCATGTTCTGCACCAGCGCCTTGGTGCGCGGGTCGCGACCGAAGAAGTGCTCCCGGATGAACGCGCCGTTCTCCGCCCGGTAGGTCTGGTAGTCACCGTCCAGGGTCTTGTTCATCAGGTTGACCAGGGCGCGGTCCTTGTCCGCCTCCAGCAGCGGGTCCCACTCGCGGCCCCAGATCACCTTGATCACGTTCCAGCCGGCGCCGCGGAACGAGGCCTCGAGCTCCTGGATGATCTTGCCGTTGCCGCGCACCGGACCGTCCAGGCGCTGCAGGTTGCAGTTGATCACGAAGGTGAGGTTGTCCAGCTGCTGGCCGGCGGCGAAGTGCGCCAGCCCGCGCGACTCCGGCTCGTCCATCTCGCCGTCGCCGAGGAAGGCCCACACGTGCTGCTGCGAGGTGTCCTTGATCCCGCGGGCCTCCATGAACCGGTTGGTCCAGGCCTGGTAGATCGCCGACGCCGGGCCCAGGCCCATGGAGACGGTGGGGAACTCCCAGAAGTCGGGCATGTTGTGCGGGTGCGGGTAGGACGGCAGACCACGGCCGCCGGCCGGGCGGGAGAGCTCCTGGCGGAAGCCGTCCAGGTCGTCCTCGGACAGCCGCCCCTCGAGGTAGGCACGGGCGTACATACCGGGGGAGGCGTG
>CAZMDO010000726.1:0-1422 GCA_964564445.1 uncultured Ruaniaceae bacterium
TGGCCGCGATCCTGGCGTTCATCGGCAGCAAGCTGGTGCTGCACGCGCTGCACGAGAACGAGCTGGGCTTCATCAACGGGGGCCAGCCGTGGGAGATCATCCCCGAGCCGACGACGGTCGTCTCCCTGGTCGTGATCGTCGGCATCCTCGTGGTCACCACCGTCACCTCGCTCACGCTCGGGCGCAGGAGGTTGCCGGAGCAGAGCCCGGCCACCGACCACGCTCAGGGCGCGCCGGAGGATGCGCGTCGCTAGAATCGTCCGCCATGGAGGGGAGTACCCCATAAGCGTGGACGTCGTCATCCCAGCCCGCCACCTCGCGGGCTCGGCGCCTACGGCCCGGTTGCCGGGTGGGGGAGACCTTGGGTGTCACCTGTTCTCACCGGAGGTCTGCTGATGGATGTTCAACCCTGGGTCTGGGCGGTCACGATCGGAGTGATCGTGGTCATGCTCGCGATCGACTTCTTCGGCCATGCCCGCAAGGCGCACAGCCCGAGCCTGCGCGAGGCGGGACTGTGGTCGTTGGCCTACGTGGTGGTCGCGCTGGTGTTCGGTGCGATCGTCTGGCTGGCCTGGGGCCAGGACTTCGGGGTGCAGTACTTCGCCGGGTACATCACCGAGAAGTCGCTCTCGGTGGACAACCTGTTCGTGTTCGTGCTGATCTTCAGCAGCTTCCGGGTCCCTCGGGAGTACCAGCAGAAGGTGCTGCTGGTCGGCATCGTGATCGCGCTGGTGCTGCGGGCGCTGTTCATCGTGGTCGGTGCGGCCGCGATCAACCAGTTCAGCGCGGTGTTCTACCTGTTCGGTGCGTTCCTGCTGTACACGGCGGCCAGCCAGCTGCGGAAGAAGGACGAGTCCGGTGCTGAGGAGAACGGGGCGGTGCGCCTGGCGCGGCGGGTCTTCCCGACCACCGGGGACTTCGTCGGCGACAAGCTGCTGCACAAGGAGGACGGGCGCTGGCACGTGACCCCGATGATGGTGGTGATCGTGGCCATCGGCAGTGCGGACGTGCTGTTCGCGGTGGACTCGATCCCGGCGATCTTCGGCCTCACCCAGGAGCCGTTCCTGGTGTTCGCTGCGAACGCGTTCTCCCTGCTCGGCCTGCTGCAGCTGTACTTCCTCATCGACGGGCTGCTGGACCGGCTGGTGTACCTGCACTACGGGCTGGCCGGGATCCTCGCCTTCATCGGCGCCAAGCTGGTGATCCACGCGCTGCACACCAACGAGCTGGGCTTCATCAACGGCGGTGAGCCCTGGGAGGCGATCCCGGAGCCGGGGACCCTCGTCTCGCTGAGCGTGATCGTCGGCATCCTGGCGGTCACCACCATCGCGTCGCTGACCATCGGGCGGCGCTGGGTGGGCACCCCGGAGGAGATGCACCAGGAGCGCCAGCGGGAGCGCGACGAGCAGGCGCGGGACTAGC
>CAZMDO010000727.1:0-1421 GCA_964564445.1 uncultured Ruaniaceae bacterium
CGGCTGTTCTCGATGCCGAGGAAGTCGGTGCCGCCCTTGCCGCTGACGTCGGCGACCCGCACGCCCAGGGACGTCAGGGTGCTCAGCGTGCGCCGGCTCAGCCCGAAACCGACCTCCTTGACGATCACCGGCACCGGGCAGCCGGCCACGATCTGCTCCACGGAGCGGGCCCAGGTGGAGAAGTCCCGGCTACCCTCAGGCATCACGGTCTCCTGCACAGCGTTCAGGTGCAGCTGCAGCGCATCGGCACCGAGCAGCTCCACTGCCCGCACCGCGTCCTCGGCGCTGCGTCCGGCGCCGAGGTTGGCCATCACGAACCCGTTCGGGTTCTCCTCGCGGATCACCGTGAACCCGGCCGCGGTGTCCGGTTCGTCCAGCGCCACCGAGATCGACCCGGAGGCGATCGGCATCCCGGTCTCGGCGGCCGCGATCGCCAGCTCCCGGTTGATCCGGGCGGTCTTCTCGGTGCCGCCGGTCATCCCGTTCACGTAGAACGGGGTCGGCCAGCGCCAGTCGCCCACCGCCACGGTCAGGTCCACCTCGTCGGTGCTGACCGCCTCCAGCGCGTGGTGCAGAAAGTGCAGGTCGTCGAAGTCGGTGCGCGGTGCGGGGGCGCTGTGCTGCTCCTCGGCGAGGCGCACGTGGTCGTCCTTGCGGGCGGCGCGGTGGGAGTCGACCGTCATCGCTGACTCCCTTCCGGCGGGTGGACCAGCAGGCCCAGGTGCCTGATGTCGTGGTTCTCCCACTCAGCGAGGATACCGGTCGCGGACACGGTCGCCGGGCTGAGCACGATGCCGCAGTCCCCGCCCCCGGCCCCGGAGGGCTTGCCGCCGGCGCCGTGCCGTTCAGCGATCTCGCACAGGTCGCGGAGCATGTCCGTCTCGATCCGGATCCCGGAGAGCTTCTCCAGGTGGTGCAGCACCCGGCGGGCCCGGCGCACCACCTGCACCGCCTCGGACACCTGGTGCGCGGCCAGCGCGGCCACCAGGTCCTCCACACAGCGGCGGCTGGCGGTGAGGAACTCCTCGTACTGGGCGCCGCTGTGGTGCACCCCGGCCACCAGGATCTCGGTGGAGGCAGGGCTGCCGGTCCAGCCGACCAGCAGGTGCAGGCCCTCCGGCTCCGGCAGGGGGCGCACGCTGAACGGTTCCCAGCCGGGGGCGTCCATGGTGGCGGTCACCCCGTGGGCCTGCAGGTGCTCGGCCAGGGCGGCCCGGTCCGGGGAGGTGTACCGGATCCAGCCGCCGTAGGTGCTCGCGGCCAGGTCCCCACCAGAGGCCCGCGGGGCGACCGCGATCGTGGCCAGCAGCGCCAGCTTGAACCGCTCCAGGGTGGTCAGGCCCAGCTCGTAGAACTCGTCCAGGGCGGCGATCATCGCCACGGTCACCGCCGCGGAGGAACCGAGCCCGAACTTGCGGCCG
>CAZMDO010000728.1:0-1418 GCA_964564445.1 uncultured Ruaniaceae bacterium
TGATCCACCACCTGTCCGAGGTCTGCCTGCTGCGCGACCTGTACCTGCACACCCAGGGAGTCTCACGATGAGCCGCACGATCCAGATCACCTTCGACGCCCACGACCCGCGCACCCTCTCGATCTTCTGGCGCGACGTCCTCGGCTACGTCCACCCAAACCCGCCCGGCGTCGAGCTGCCAGAGGGGGCTGACCCCCTGGCGGCGTGGGACGACTTCCTCGAGCGCTCGGGCGTCCCGGAGGACCAGCGCAACAGCTCGTCGGCACTGGAGGACCCCGACGGCGCCGGGCCGCGGATCTTCTTCCAGCAGGTCCCGGAGGGGAAGGTCGCGAAGAACCGGGTGCACCTCGATGTCCGCACCGCCTCCGACCTGCGCGGGGACGAGCGCATGGCGGCGCTGGAGGCCGAGTGCGACCGGCTGGTCGGGATGGGGGCGACCCGCCTTGCTCGGCATGAGCCGGCCGAGCCGCTGAGCATCGGCTTCATCGTCATGGCCGACCCCGAGGGCAACGAGTTCTGCCTGGACTGAGCAGTGCGGCACCCCGGCCGGTCAGGGTGCCCAGCGCACCGCCTCCAGGCAGAACGAGGTGTCCACGGCCGGCCCCTCCAGGCAGGCCCCGTCCACCAGGGTGCGCTCCCCCACCGGCTCGGTGAGCACCAGGTCCACCGGGACGACGTCGTTGCCCTGGCAGTCCGCCGCACCGGCCGTGAATGGCGCGACGCTCGCCACCACGACGACCCGGTCCTGCTCGTAGCTCACCACCGGGGTGAGTACCTCCCCGGTGACGCCGCTGGCACACCCCAGCCGGGTCACGCCCAGGCGGAGGTTGGTGCTCTCCGGGGACACGCCCGTGGGCTCAAGCAGCTCCCAGGTGGCGGCGTCGCCGGCCGGGCCGGGCGACTCGCCCTCCGCCTCGCCCACGGCCCCGCACCCGGTGGCGAGGGCGGCCACCAGCGCAGCGACCACCAGTGCCTTGCGGGCCGCTCCTCGGTGCTCGGCAGACGTCGTCATCGGCAACCACCTCTTGCACCGACTGTGTGCCCAGGTCCGCCGTTGTTGCATCAGCGGGCCACGTACTGCGCGAGGTGCTCGCCGGTCAGCGTGGCCTGGCCGGCCACGAGATCGGCCGGCGTGCCCTCGAAGACCACACGACCGCCGTCGTGCCCCGCCCCCGGACCCAGGTCCACGATCCAGTCCGCGTGCGCCATCACGGCTTGGTGGTGCTCGATCACGATCACCGACTTCCCGCCGTCCACCAGGCGGTCCAGCAGCCCGAGGAGCTGTTCCACGTCCGCCAGGTGCAGCCCGGTGGTCGGCTCGTCCAGCACGTACACCTCCCCCTTGGCGCCCATCTGCACGGCCAGCTTCAGCCGCTGCCGCTCACCGCCGGAGAGGGTGTTCAGCGGCTGGCCGATCT
>CAZMDO010000729.1:0-1416 GCA_964564445.1 uncultured Ruaniaceae bacterium
CCACCGGGGCGGCGAGGGTGAGGGAGAGCCACTGCCAGTAGGTGAACTGCAGCGCCGGCACCATGGCGAGCAGCACCACCGGTACGGTGAGCACGGCCGAGACCAGGGTGCGCCGGCGGAGCAGGTCGAGCTCTGCGGCACGGACCGCATCGGCCGAGTCGGCAGCGGAGGCGAGCTGCTGCTCGCCACCGGAAGGACCGCCGTCGGCGGGGTGCGGGGTGAGCGGCTGGGCGGTGTAGCCCGCCTGCTCCACGGCGGCCACCAGCTCCGCCACAGTGACCGAGGTGGGGACGAGCACGCGGGCCTTCTCGGTGGCGTAGTTGACCGTGGCGACAGCGCCGTCGAGCTTGTTCAGCCGCTTCTCCACCCGGGCCGCGCAGGAGGCGCACGTCATCCCGCCGACCGCGAGGTCGATGCGCTGCTGCTGGTCGGCCGGTGTCTCGGTGGATGCTTCGACCATCTCGATCCCTTCGTCCGTGCGGGGGGGCCGGCGCTGCACGCGCTCCCGCCACTGCCCACAGCCTATACCTCATGGGGGTATCAGTTCCGAGCTGGAGCATACCCCTATGGGGTATCGGGTGCAAGGGTGCCGGACGGTCGGCAGGCCGGTGGGCGTGCCAGACTGGGCCGTCGGCCATGGGCGGTCCGCCCGTCGGGCACCGGCCGGTCAGCGAGCGTGAAGGAGAGCCAGAGTGCGCGTCGGGATCCCCACCGAGGTGAAGAACAACGAGTACCGGGTCGCGGCGACCCCCGCCGGTGTGCACGAGCTGGTCTCGGCTGGCCACCAGGTGCGGGTGCAGGCCGGCGCCGGCACCGGGTCCGCCTTCGCTGACGCCGACTACGCCGACGCGGGGGCCGAGGTGGTCGCCGCCGCCGCGGAGGTGTGGGAGTGGGCCGAGCTGGTGCTCAAGGTCAAGGAGCCCGAGCCGGAGGAGTACCGCTTCCTGCGGTCCGACCTGGTGCTGCTGACCTACCTGCACCTGGCCGCCGACGCCGGTCTCACCCACGCGCTGCTGGACTCTGGCGTGACCGCGATCGCCTACGAGACGGTGCAGCTGGCCGATGGCGGGCTGCCGTTGCTGGCGCCGATGAGCGAGATCGCCGGCCGGCTGGCGGTGCAGGTGGGCGCCTACCACCTGATGCGCCCGCACCACGGTCGCGGCCAGCTGCTCGGCGGGGTGCCGGGCGCGCCGCGGGGGAACGTGCTCGTGCTCGGTGGCGGCGTCGCTGGGGAGCAGGCGGCACGGGTGGCGATCGGCATGCAGGCGAACGTGACCATCCTGGACGTCTCCCTGCCGCGGCTGCGGATGCTCGACGAGCGGTTCGGCAACCGGGTGGCTACCGCCAGGTCCAGCCCGTATGTGGTGGCCGAGCAGGTGCGGGAGGCCGACCTGGTGATCGGCGCCGTGCTCATCC
>CAZMDO010000730.1:0-1412 GCA_964564445.1 uncultured Ruaniaceae bacterium
CGCAGTGCCTTGATGTCAGCGGCGGTGTAGTTCGCCATCAATGATCCTCTCGAAGATCGGGGTGGTGGTCAGTCCTGCGCGGTCTCGGCGTCCTCGGCCTTGGCCTCGGCGCCCTGCTCGGCGGGAGCCTCGGTGGCCTCCGCAGCAGCCTCCGCAGCGGCCTCGGCGGCCGGAGCCTCGGGGGCAGGCGCAGCGTCCTCGGCTGGGGCGTCGGCCACCGCCGGGGAGACCTCGGCGGCAGCGTCCGCAGCGGCCTCGGCCGGAGCCTCAGCAGCGGGAGCAGCGGCGGCCTCAGCAGCCGGAGCCTCAGCAGCCGGAGCAGCGGCAGCCTCGGCCTTCTCCTGCTCGTGGGTGGCGAGCAGCTCGCGCTCCCACTCGGCCAGCGGCTCGGCGTCGGCGCTCCCGGCGGCGTCGCCACCACCGTGGCGGGCGACCAGACCCTCCGCGGCGCCGTCGGCGACCACGCGGGTGAGCAGGCTGACGGCGCGGATGGCGTCGTCGTTGCCCGGGATCGGGTAGTCCACCTCGTCCGGGTCGCAGTTGGTGTCCAGGATGGCCACGACCGGGATGTTCAGCTTGCGCGCCTCGGCGACGGCCAGGTGCTCCTTCTTGGTGTCCACCACCCAGACGGCGGAGGGCAGCTTGGCCATGTCCCGGATCCCGCCCAGGGTGCGGGCCAGCTTGTCCCGCTCACGGCGCTGCATGAGCAGCTCCTTCTTGGTGTACCCGCTGGCGGCGACGTCGTCGAAGTCGACCTCCTCGAGCTCCTTGAGCCGCTGCAGACGCTTGCTCACGGTGCCGAAGTTGGTCAGCATGCCGCCCAGCCAGCGCTGGTTCACGTACGGCATGCCCACGCGGGTGGCCTGCTCGGCGACGGCCTCCTGGGCCTGCTTCTTGGTGCCGATGAACAGGATGGTGCCACCGTGCGCGACCGTCTCCTTGACGAACTCGTACGCACGGTCGATGTCCTGCAGGGACTGCTGCAGGTCGATGATGTAGATGCCGTTGCGCTCGGTGAAGATGAAGCGCTTCATCTTCGGGTTCCAGCGCCGGGTCTGGTGCCCGAAGTGCACGCCGCTCTCGAGGAGCTGGCGCATGGTGACGACGGCCATGGCTCGTCCTTCCTGGTGTGGGCAAGCCCACACGCTCGTGCCCGCGAGAGTGCGCGGGCGGATTCGGTTGATGTTCTGGGCGGCCCGTACCGGCGCTGCCCATGCCTGGTGCGCCCGATCCGCGGCACCGGCACCAGGTGCCGGACCACGCCGCGTGATCCCGGGGCAGGACCCCGGTCGTGCGCACGCGATGTCAGGTGGGACCCGTAGGCACACCACCTGCAGTGCACATGGTACCGGATCGGCGTGGTCGCCCCGGGTGCGCGGGCACTGTGGCCCGGTGCCGCCAAGGTGCCGCCC
>CAZMDO010000731.1:0-1409 GCA_964564445.1 uncultured Ruaniaceae bacterium
CTGCTGGACAGCTGGCTCCTGCTCGGTGACCACCCGGCACTGGTCGAGGAGGCGGTGGCGACGCTGGGCGCCCCGGCCATGGACGAGGACCCGCGCACCTACGTGCTCTCCCGGTACAGCGGAACGGTGGTGGACACCGCGCACCGGATCGTCGGCCGACCGGCACCGGCCGCTGCCGAGGCGTTGCCGGCCACCCTGGTGGAGTGGGGGCTGGCCCGCCTCGGGCAGGGGGACCTGCCCGGCGGTGAGGATGCGCTGCGGGACGCGCTCAGCCGGGCGGAGACGCTCGGCCAGGAGGAGAGCATCCAGCGGGCGATGGCAGCGCTCGCGTTCGGCCGCGCGGTCGCCGGCGCGGCGATCGAGGCCACCCAGTGGTTGCAGTCCTGCCGCACCGACGTGCCCGGGGTGGCCCACCTGGTGCGCGTCGCCCGGCAGTTCATCGCCCTGGACACCCTCGCGCTCACCGACGACGAGCTGTTCCCGGAGATCTCCCCGCTCACCGGCGAGGCCGCCGCCCGGCTGCCCGAGGACGGGCTGCTGCCGAGCCGGCTGGACCTGATCGAGGTCTCCATCACCGCCGCGCGGGCGCTGCACCTGGGCTCCCCGGCGATGGAGTACACCCGGATGCTGGAGATCCACCTGCGCGCCCTGGTGGGGCCCGAGCACGCGCTGGCCCGGATGACGGTGGTGAAGACCATCGCCACGATGCTGCTCGCCGACCGCCGCCTGGAGCGGTGCAAGGACCTGCTCGTCAACGAACCCGCGATGAACCCGGTGGAACGCTGGCTGCGCACCCGGCTGAGCTTCTACAGCGGCGACCTGAACGGTGTGCTGACCATCAGCGACCCCGCCAGAGTGGACCGGGCGCTCATCCCGCCGCGGATCCTCATCGAGATGCTGCTGGTGCGCGCCTGCGCGCTCAAGCACCTGGACCGGTGGCAGGAGGCGGCGGACATCCTGCACGAGGCGGTGGTGATGGCCAGGACGCACGGGCTGCTGCGCCCGTTCCTGCTCGTGCCGCGGGCGGACCTGGAGAGCATCGGTGAGCTGGTGCCCGGGTTCGAGGACTTCCTCGGCCCGGCGCTGGCCGGCTACGAGAGCCTGTTCGGCGAACCGGCCGTGGCGGTCGAGCTCAGCCGGGGCGAGCTGCGGGTGCTCGAGGCGCTCGCCGAGGGCCAGCCGGTGGTCGCGGTCGCCAGCCGGCTGTTCGTCTCCTCGAACACGGTGAAGACCCAGCTGCGGGCGATCTACCGCAAGCTCGAGGTGCACAACCGTCAGCAGGCGGTGCAGCGGGCACGGGACCTGGGGCTGATCCCGGACGCGCCGGAGGCGGCGAGCAGCTCAGGGTGACCGGCTGCGGCAGGTGCCGGTGGCTACGGCGGGTGGGCTGCGCCGTCGGGCGGGGCCTG
>CAZMDO010000732.1:0-1407 GCA_964564445.1 uncultured Ruaniaceae bacterium
CCGGCGGGCACCACGGTGCACTGGTCCGCGCGACCGGGACCGGCGCTGCCATCGTCGCGGCGGCCCGGTCCGGTCGGATCGGCTGTGCTGGAGGCCGTCGGCCGCAACGTAGCCGGTGCGGGCAGGAGGCTCACCCTGGTGCGCTGCTGGGTCGGGTGGACCACCAGGTCGCCGCCCGGGGTGGTGTAGACCGGCGCGTCGGCGAGCACCAGCCGCTCCCGGCCGGCGAGGCGGAGCCGGTAGGCCCGGTTCGCGCTCTCCTCGTCCAGCACGAGCAGGTCCACGCCGGGCAGCCCCACCACGGCCGACGGCCCGGGCGGGGCGTCCAGCGCCAGGTGCGTGCCGCCGTCGACCATCGTGGCCACCCCCGCCTCGGAGACCGGCAACGGCCCGCTGCCCGGGTGCTCCAGCACCGCCTCGACCGGCACCCCGGGAGTGGCGACGAGCACGACCAGGTCGCGACCGCCGTCGCGCTCGAGATGGGTGAGCAGCTGCGCGGTGACGTGGCGCAGCACCAGGTCCGGGGTGAGCGGGTAGCGCAGCGGCCAGACCACCGAGACCCCGGCGGGCAGGTCCACCGGGGCGTGCGGCACGGTGAGCACCTCGCCACCGACGTCGAGATCGAGCTGCACCCCGGGCTGCGCCGGCAGCGGGCGACGAGCCGGCTGGTAGGTGCTCAGGAACAGGTAGCCGCGCCGGCCGTCGGAGCGCACCGCCCAGCGCAGCGCGCCGGGCTCGTCGGTGGCCGGTGCGGGGTGGCTGGTCATCGCGGCGAGCGCGGCGCCGTCGGTGGCCAGCCACAGGTGCTGACGCCGGAGCAGGTGGTGGTGCTCGCGGACCTGCCCGTGCTCGCCGACCGGGGCGTGGAAGTCATAGCTCCGGGTGGGCACGTCGTTCGGGTAGCCGGTGGCCTGGGACTCCTGCTCGGTGCCGTGCGCGCCGGTGCGCTGGGTGCCGCCGGCGTACAGGTAGTAGCCCTGCCAGACCGAACCGCTGCCGATCTTCGCCAGCGCGAGCGCGGCGACGTCCTCCGGCGTGACCAGTGGCCGGCGGTGGTAGGCGACGTGCATCCCGCCGCCGAGCTCACAGGTGATGAACGGGGTGCGCGGGCGGTGAGCGGCACCGGACGTCTGTGCGGGTTGCGGGTCGCCGACTGCGCGGCCCTCGGGCTCCTCGTCGGTGCGGAACGCCTCGCGCAGGTCGGCACCCACGGTCAGGTCGTCGCGGACCTCCTGGTAGTCGAAGTGGGCGGCGGCGAAGTCCGGCCAGTCCTCGTCGTCGGCCCAGAAGCCGTCGGCGTAGGCGCTGTACACCGGCAGCAGGCTGGCCGGCACCTGGGCGCCGCCCCACCCGGTGGCGGTCCACAGCGGCAGGTGCAGACCGGCGTCCTCGGCGATGGTGCGCAGT
>CAZMDO010000733.1:0-1406 GCA_964564445.1 uncultured Ruaniaceae bacterium
GCGCACACCACCCAGTGCCCGTACTGCATCACCGGGCACACCAAGCTGGCGGTGCGCAAGGGCGCCAGCCCGGAGCAGATCATGGAGGCGATCTGGGTGGCTGCGGAGATGCGGGCCGGAGGCGCCTACGCGCACTCCACCCTGGCGATGTCGGCCATCGAGCACGTGCACCCCAAGCAGTCCGACCAGGAGGAGTGACCCGTGCGCAAACCCAGCCTGGACGCGATGGCCCGCCAGCTCGGTGAGCGGGCGGCCCGCGCGTCCAGCGGCCGAGCCGCCGAGACGATCTTCGGCGGCCACGAGAAGCGCCTGCGGCAGACCATCGTGGCGATGACGGCCGGCACCGAGCTCGCCGAGCACGAGAACCCGGGCGATGCCACCGTGCTGGTGATCCACGGCCGGCTGGTGATGGTCGCCGGGGACGTCACCTGGGAGGGCCGCCAGGGCGACTTCCTCACCGTCCCCGACGAACGGCACTCGATCGAGGCGGTCACCGACACCGCGTTCTTGCTCACGGTCGCCAAGCACTGACCGCCTCGCACACCCGACCACCGGCTACCCTGCTGCACGGCAGCGGGACGCCCACGGCGCACCGGGAGCAGGACGTGGAAGGGGACTGTGATGACGTGTGCGACGTGCGGAGCACCGGTGACCGGTGCTGGCCCGTGCGCGAAGTGCGGCACGCCCGCCGCACCGCACGCCGGGCCCGGGCAACCGGCGTCTGCTGCACCACCGGCGCCCGGTGGGTACGGCCCGCCCCCGTACGGACCGCCGTCGCCGGCCCCCGGCCAGCAACCCGGCGGCTACCCGCCGTATGGGGGGAGCTACAGCCAGCCCCCCGGCGCCTACGGCCCGCCTGCAGGAGGCTACAGCCAGCAGGCGGGAGGCTACAGCCAGCCAGCCCCAGGGGCCTACGGGTACGGCACCCCGCACACCGCCTACGGGATGTTCAACACCCCGCAGATCCCCACCCCTGCCGGACTGAACCCGGCCGAGGCGGTGAAGCGGGTGCTGTCCCACTACGCCACGTTCAGCGGCCGCGCCTCCCGGAGCGAGTACTGGTGGTGGACCTTGGTGCAGTTCCTCGCCCTGTTCGTCCCGACGCTGGTGATGATCCTGGTGAACGCCTCCACCAACACCGCCCCCGGGGAGGGACCGGTCGGGGTGCTGGTCGGGCTCTGGCTGCTGGTCGTGGTGCTCGGCACCCTGGTGCCCACCATCGCGGTGAACGTGCGGCGGTTGCACGACATCGGGCAGAGCGGCTGGCTGTACCTGCTCATCTTCATCCCCTCGATCGGCGGGCTGGTCCTGCTCGTGCTCTGCGCCCTGGCCTCCCAACCGGTGGGCAACCAGTACGGGCTGGCACCCCGCGGGTCGAAGCCACCGTTCCAGCTGCAGCCCTGAGC
>CAZMDO010000734.1:0-1406 GCA_964564445.1 uncultured Ruaniaceae bacterium
TCGACTGCTCCGGCTTCACCTCCTACGTCTACGCCCAGGTGGGCATCTCCCTGCCGCGTTCCTCCGGCGCGCAGCGTGGAGCCGGCTACGTGGTGTCCGCCTCCGAGGCTCGCCCCGGCGACCTGGTCTGGTGGCCCGGTCACGTGGGGATCTACCTCGGCGGCAACCAGCACATCGCGGCCCGCAACCCGGGCACGCCGCTGCACGCCAGCCAGATCTGGCGCTCCAACCCGACCTTCATCCGCGTGATCGGCTGAGGTCGCAGGCTTCCAGACGAACGGCCCGTCGCTGCTCCGGCAGCGGCGGGCCGTTCGTCGTCTGGGTCGGGAATCGGCCGGCTGGCGGTCCCAGCTGGTGATCGATCCGCGAATGGTGCGCACCATCGCCTCCGACAGGGCAGACTTGACCCCAAGAGATCACCAAAGACCGGGGGTGAACTGGTCATGGAGCACGAGCAGGTCATTCTGGTCGGCGTCGATGGGTCGCCGGCCAGCCTGAACGCGCTGGAGTGGGCGGTCGCACAGGCGCGACAGGTCGGCTGGCGGCTGCACCTGGTGTGCGCCTACGCGGTGCCGACGTTCGCCGCGGCCTCGCTGGACGGCGGGTACGCGGCCCTGGACGACACCGCGATCCGCGAGGGCGCGGAGGCGGTGCTGGAGGAGGCCGTGGCCCGCGTGGCCGACCGCGGCGTGGAGGTGACCAGCGCCCTGGAGACCGGCGACCCGGCCGGGGTGCTCGTGGACCTGAGCAAGCAGGTGTGCCTGGTGGTGGTGGGCACCCGCGGGCGCAGCGGCTTCGCCGAGCGGGTGCTGGGCACCGTGTCCTCCGCGCTGCCGGCGCACGCGCACTGCCCCACCGTGGTGGTGCCCTTCCACGAGGGCGAGGACGAGGACGACGCCCCACCCCTGCCGATCACCCGCATCGTGGTGGGCGTGGACGGCTCCGAGTCGGCCAAGGTGGCCCTGAACCGCGCCATCGAGCAGGCCGAGGTCTGGGACGCCGAGCTGACCGCCGTGGTCGGCGTGCCGATCGGCGCCGGTGCCGGCATCCTCGGCTGGCTGCCGGCCGCGGTGGACCGGGAGAGCGTGCTCGCCGACGTCAAGGAAGGCCTGAACGTGGCCGTGGACCGGGCGCTGGAGGGCCGCGAGCTGGTGGTCCGCCGGCACGCGCTGGACGGCAACGGCGCGGCACTGCTCTCGGAGTTCTCCTCGGCGGTGGACCTGCTCGTGGTCGGCTCCCGCGGGCGCGGCGGCTTCGCCGGGATGCTGCTCGGGTCCACCTCCCAGCAGGTGCTGCACCACTCCGCCTGCCCGGTGATGGTGGTGCCCACCCGGGTGCAGGACGAGGGCCTGCCGCCGATCGGCCGCGGCTGGAAGCGGCGCAAGTAGCCCAGCGCCCGGGAGCGA
>CAZMDO010000735.1:0-1404 GCA_964564445.1 uncultured Ruaniaceae bacterium
AGCGCTGCACCATCCACCGGGGCAGCACCAGGTCGGCGCGCACCAGCGCGACGTCGCGGGCGGTGAGCCGGCGGAGCAGCTCGGCGACCACCGCGTACGGCGGGTTCGCCACCACCCGGAACGGCCGGCGCGGCAGCGGCACCCGGAGCACGTCCGCCTGCACCACGGTGACCACCGGGTGAGGGGCCGTCGTCGCGCGCAGCTGTTCGGTGCGCCGCGGATGGAGCTCCACGGCGAGCACATGCCCGGCGCCGCCGGCGAGCGCCCGGGTGAGCACACCGGTGCCGGCGCCCAGGTCCAGCACGGTGTCCCCGGGTCGCACCGCAGCGGCCCGGACCACCCGGTCAGCCCAGACCGGCCGGAGCCGGTGCCACCCCCAGCGCCGCTGCCCGGACCCGGACACGACGCACCATCATGAAGATCGACATGACGACCACGGTAGGGAGCCGCACCTGCGGCGGTCCACCGAATATCACCGGGGTCCGCGCCCAGCAGCGCCGGTTACGCTGAGACGTGTCCCGCAGCGCGAAGATCACCCTCGGCACCGTCCTGGTCCTGGTGCTGGTGCTGGTGGCCGCCTACGGTGCGGACCGGTACGCCGCGCACCGCACGGCGCAGAGCATCACCGAGGAGCTCGCCGCTGCCGCCGCCGGGCAGGGCGTGCGCACCGAGATCGCCGGCCCGCTGTTCTTCCCGCAGGTGCTCGCCGGTTCGGTGGCCGAGATCCACGTCCAGGCCGACCAGGTGCAGCTGCAGGACCTGGTGATCACCGACGTGAGCGGCACCGGCTACGGCGTGAGCGTCGAGGAGCCCCGCACCCTGGAGCGGGTCACGGTCACCGGCACGCTGCCGGTGGCGACCCTCCAGGGTCTGCTCAGCGACCTGCCGCTGGTGCCGGACGCGCTCCGCCTGGACGTGGCCGACGGTCGCCTGGTCGCCGAGCTGACCGTGCTCGGTGCACCGCTGCGGGCCAGCGCCGACCCGGTGGTCCGCGACGAGGCCCTCTACCTCGAGCCGCGCGAGCTCACCCTCGGTGGTGTGCAGCTGGACGTGGCGAACCTGCCGGGCACCATCGACGAGGTGATCGGCAGCCTGGCCGTGCCCACCAGCGCCCTGCCGGAGGGTATCTCCCCCACCGCCATCGAGGTGGTCGACGACGGGCTCCAGCTGACCGTGGCCGGCACCGACCTGGCCCTGGCCGACCTGCGCTGACCGCGTCCACGGGCGTGCGCCCCGGGGCGGTGGGGACACCGCACCCGGCGGCAGCTCAGCCGAGCACCTCCGGCAGCCCCGGAGCCTCGTGACCGAGCACGTGCTCGGCGAGGAACGCCGTCACCACCTGGTACCAGACCTTCGCGTGCTGCGGGGTGAGGATCCAGTGGTTCTCGTCCGGGAAGTACAGGA
>CAZMDO010000736.1:0-1398 GCA_964564445.1 uncultured Ruaniaceae bacterium
GAGGTGTAGCTCTCGTGGAACTCCAGGGAGAGCCGCTGGGTCTGCCGGAACACCCGCTGGCGCAGGTCGAGCAGGATCGCCTGGCTCACGTTGGCGGCGAAGTTGATGTAGCCGGCGGTACCACCACCGGCCACCATGGCGCTGACCACGTAGGCGATCGCCAGCCCGATCGCCGGACCCCAGTCTCCGTCCAGCGCCGCCGGCAGGCCGCTGTCCACGGCCCAGGCGATCAGGGCCGGGCCGGCGACCTTCGCGGCCTGGGCGAGCACCACGAGCACCACGGTGACCGCGAACGTCGTGCGCACCGGGGCGAGCAGGCTGCCCAGCAGCCGCCGCGAACGGCGTCGCACCTCCCGGGACCGGGTGCGGTCCAGGTAGCTGTTCTCCTCGTCGGCCACGCCCTGGGGCACGGCTGCAGCCGCTGGCATCAGACCACCGCCTTCGGTTCGGCACCGGTCTCCGCCTCGGGGCTGAGGCTGGAGATCACGAATCGGTAGTGCGGGTTCTCGGCGAGCAGGTCGCTGTGCGTGCCCACCGCGGTGATCCGCCCGTCCTGGAGCACCGCCACCCGGTCGGCCAGCGCCACGGTGGAGGGCCGGTGGGCCACCACCAGCGTGGTGGTCTCGGCCAGCTCACGGCGCAGGTGGTCGGTGACCGCCTCCTCGGTGGCCACGTCCAGCGCAGACAGCGGGTCGTCCAGCACCAGGATCTTCGGCCGGGCGGCCACCGCGCGGGCCAGGGCCAGGCGCTGGCGCTGCCCACCGGACAGGCTCAGCCCCTCCTCGCCGATCGTGGTGTCCAGACCGTGGGGCAGGTCGTGGACGAAGTCGGCCTGCGCCACCGTGATCGCCCGCTCCAGGTCGGCCTCGCTGCGGTTGCCCTCGGGGGCGCCGAGGAGCACGTTCTCCCGCACGGTGGTGGAGAACAGGGTGGCGTCCTCGAAGGCGATGGAGACGATCTCGCGCAGGTCGTGCCGGCTCATCTCGCGCACGTCCACCCCGTCCACGCGAACGTTGCCACTGGTCACATCGAACAGCCGCGGCACCAGGGAGATCATCGTGGTCTTCCCGCAGCCGGTCAGGCCCACCAGGGCCATCGTCTCCCCGGGGCGCACGTGCAGGTCCACACCGGCGAGCACCTCGGTGCGGGGTGCCTCGCTGGGCCGGGCCGGGTCGCGCCAGGCCTGGTCCGGGGTGGGCTCGTCGGGGTACTCAAAGTGCACGTCGTCGAAGACCAGGTCACCGACCACCCGCTCGGGACGGACCGTCTCAGCCGGGTCGCGCAGCTCGTTCTCGGTGTCCAGCACCTCGAAGTAGCGGTCCACGGCGGTCTTTGCGTACAGGGTCATCGACACCAGGTGGCCGAGCTGTTCCACCGGTCCGTTCACCACCGCGGCGG
>CAZMDO010000737.1:0-1396 GCA_964564445.1 uncultured Ruaniaceae bacterium
TTCCTGCGCAACGGAGCGCAGTTGGTTGAGGCCGGTGTACCCCCTGCTCCGGCCTCAACCCATGTCTGGGCACTGTTCCTGGCTCCGGGCCGTCGCGGTGCGCCGGAGGGTGCCCCTCGCCTAGCCTTGTCGACATGTCAGCGACGCACGCGGCCGCCCGCTTCGAGGACGGCTTCCACCGCCGCCTCATCCCCTTCCTGCGCAACCGTGGCTGGCGGCCGCGCACGATCAGCTACATCGGCTATGGCGACGCCGGCTTCGTGCGGGTGCTCGGCCGGGTGGTGCTCGGCCGGCAGCAGCCGGTGCAGGACGCGCACGGTGGGGTCTCGGTGGAGGAGGACCTGGTGGCCCGCCGCGGCTGGCGCTCCTACGTGACCGCGCCGGTCTCCTACCTGCCGGTGGTGGTGCGCATCGGCGAGACCGAGCACCGCACCGTCACCGACCGCAGCGGCTACCTGGACCTGATGGTCGGCGACCACGGGCTGGAGCCCGGCTGGCACGACGTGCAGATCCTCGCCAAGGCAGCCCCGCCGAAGGCGGCACGGGTGCGGATCGTCTCTCCCGAGGCCCGGCTGGGCATCGTCTCCGACATCGACGACACCGCCCTGGTCACCCTGGTGCCGCGGCCGCTGATCGCGCTGTGGAACACGTTCGTGCGGCACGGCAGCGCCCGGCACGTGGTCCCCGGGATGGCCAGCCTGTACTCGCGCACCCTGACCGACCACCCGGATGCGCCGCTGTTCTACCTGTCCACCGGGGCGTGGAACGTGATGCCCACGCTGGTGCAGTTCCTGCGCAGCCACGGCTTCCCCGCCGGGCCGATGCTGCTCACCGACTGGGGGCCGACGAACACCGGCTGGTTCCGCTCCGGGCAGGAGCACAAGCGGGTGGCGTTGCGCCGGCTGGCGGCGGAGTTCCCGCACATCCGGTGGGTGCTGGTGGGCGACGACGGCCAGCACGACCCGCAGATCTACCGCGAGTTCGCCCGGGAGTACCCGAACCGGGTGGCGGCGATCGCGATCCGGGAGCTCACCCCCGGTGAGCAGGTGCTCGCGCACGGGTCGCCGGTGCCGTCGGTGGAGCCGGGCGAGCAACGCAAGTTCACCCCGGCGCCGGAGCTGACCGGGGCGGACGGGTTCGACCTGGCACCGCAGCTGCGCCGGGCACTGTCCGGGCACTAGGTGCGGGCCGGCTGCTCAGCCGCAGTCGTCGCAGATCCCGGACGCGGGCAGCTGCACGAAGCAGGTCGGGCAGATGCGCGGCGCCTCCTCGGCCGCGGTGCTGCGGCGTTCCTGGCGCTGCCCCGGGGCGCGGGCCCGGGTGCGGGCAGGGGTGCGGCGTCGGCGGGCCTCCTTGGCCTCCTCCTCGGCCCGAGCGGCCTCCTCGTTCGCGCGGG
>CAZMDO010000738.1:0-1394 GCA_964564445.1 uncultured Ruaniaceae bacterium
TCAGGTGCAGCTCGGTGCGGGTCTCCCGCAGCCACCGCTTGGTGTAGGTGAAGCGGTACGGGCCGCTGGACAGCTCGGCCTCCACCTGCGGTCCGACGTCCCGGTTGACGGGTTTGACCTCCCGCACCTCCCGGGCCTTGGAGGAGTCCGGCTTGTCCAGCAGCAGGTCGATGGCTTCGATCATCGAGGTCTTGCCCACCTCGTTCTCCCCCTGCAGCACCACCACACCGGACTCGGGGAAGGAGACCTCCCGCTCGGCGATGCCGCGGAAGTCGACCAGGCGCAACCGGTGGATCCTCATCGCTGCCCCCCGCCGGCGAGCCGGTAGAGCAGGGCGAGGGAGTCCCGGGCGACGTCGCGGTCCGCGGTGTCACCGGCGGCGGTCTCGGCCAGCTCGGCGACCGCGTCCGCCACGAAGCCGCCCACGCCGAGGCTGGTCAGGTCCTCGGGGGAGACGTGCACCGCGACGTCGGTGTGCCGCTGCCAGAGCCGCACCGAGGCGAACGTGGCCCGGTGCCGGGCCAGGGTCGCCTCCAGCTGCGCGTGCTCGGTCAGGGTGAGTGTGCCGCGCAGCGCCAGCCGGAGCACCGTGCGGGCCTTGGCGGGCAGCTCGGACAGGGTGCGGTCCAGCGCGGCGACGTCCTGGTCGTCATCGACGTCGACGCGCAGGTCCCGGAACGACCAGGTGCCCACGTGGTGGCTGGTGGTGCTGGCCCGCCCGTCGGTCACGTCCACCACGAGCACGTTCCCGGGGTCGGTCTCGATGAAGTCGGTGACCTCCGGTGCGCCCGAGTAGGCGATCCCGGGGGCGACCTCGGTGGTGGAGTGCCGGTCGCCGAGCGCGACGTAGGCGATCGTGCCCGCGTGCAGCAGCTCGCGCAGCCCGGCGGTGCGGATCAGCGCCGGGTCACCGGCGTCCGGGCTGAGCGTGTCCACGGCGCCGTGACCTGCGACGATCCGGACCACGCCCGGTGCGCCCGGACGAGCCGGCGCCCCGGTGACCTCACCTGGGCCGGGGGCTGCGCCGTCGTCGGACTGCTGCTTCAGGTGGGCGAGGGCGGGAGCGAGCGCATCGGCGGTGGGGTGCTTGGAGGTCCAGGGGGCGGGCAGGATCTGCACGCCGTCGACGACGGCGACCGGTGCGGTGCCCCGCAGGACGTGCACGTGCTCGGGGGCCGAGTCGGTGAAGGCGGGTGAGTCGTAGATGCTCGCCGCGTCCAGCGGGTCGTGGTTGCCGGGCAGCAGGTAGACGGGCACCGGGATCGCCCGCATCGCCTCACAGGCGCGGGAGACCACCCGGCGGGGGAGGGCGTTCGACTCGAACACGTCCCCGCAGACCAGCACGAACGCGCAGTCCTCGGCCTCGGCGAGGGCCCCGATGCGGGCGATCACGT
>CAZMDO010000739.1:0-1390 GCA_964564445.1 uncultured Ruaniaceae bacterium
CCCGCTCGCTGTCGGCTGTGCTCGCGACCGCCGCCACGGCAGCCCTGCTCGCCGGGTGTGCTGCCTCGGCTCCGATGGTCCAGCCCACGGCGGCGGCCGCCCCCTTCCCCGAGGAGCTCGCCCAGTACTACACCCAGGAGCTGGACTGGGCCGAGTGCGGCGACGGCTTCGAGTGCGCTGACGTGACGGTGCCGATGGACTACGCGGAGCCGGACGGCGAGACCATCTCCATCGCGGTGAAGGTGCGCCAGGCCGGTGGTCAGGCGCGCGGGGCGCTGTTCATCAACCCCGGCGGTCCGGGCGGCTCCGGCATCGAGCTCGTCGAGCGCGTGGCCGATGTCTTCGGCGACCCGCTGCTGACCAACTACGACATCGTCGGCTTCGACCCGCGCGGTGTGGGGGCCTCCACGGCGGTGCGCTGCTACGACAGCGCCCAGCTGGACGAGCTCTACTCGCGCAGCTACGACCTGTCCACCGACGAGGGTTTCGACCAGTACCTGGCCGACCTGACGGCCTACGGCGAGGCCTGCGCGGCGAACACCGGTGAGCTCATCCACCACCTGGACACCGTCACTGCCGCGCGGGATCTGGACGTGCTCCGCGGCGTGATGCACCAACCCACGCTCACCTACCTCGGCTACTCCTACGGCACGTTCCTGGGTGCCATCTACGCCGAGCACTTCCCGGACAACGTCGGCCGGCTGGTGCTCGACGGCGCCGTGGACCCCTCGCTCAGCTACGCCGAGATCACCCAGGGTCAGATCGCAAGCTTCGACCAGGCCTACCGGTCCTACCTCGCGGACTGCCTGAGCGCCACGGCCTGCCCGTTCACCGGCGACGTGGACGACGCCGTGCACCAGACCATCGAGCTGGTCCACCAGGTCGCCGACACCCCGGTCGCCAGCGGCGACCCGCAGCGCCCGGTCACCGACTCCGCCCTGTACAACGCCATCGTGATCACCCTGTACAGCCCGCTCTCCTGGCCGGTGCTCACCAGCGCCCTGACCGCCCTCATCGAGCAGGACGACGGCGCCCAGGTCCGGTTCCTCGCCGACCAGGCCCTCGAGCGCGACGACAACGGCCAGTACCCCGAGGACGAGGGCGCCTTCCGGCTGATCGACTGCTCCGACTACCCGGTCGAGCTGGACCGGGAGCGGTCCCGCCAGCTGGCAGCGGAGAATGCCGAGATCTCGCCGCTGTTCGGGGAGGCGTTCAGCTACGGCGAGGTGGGCTGCGCCGCAATGCCGATCACCTCCGACGCGGTGCGCGAACCGATCCACGCCCGCGGCACCCCACCGATCGTGGTGATCGGCACCACCCGTGACCCAGCCACCCCGTACGAGTGGGCGCAGTCGCTGGCCGACCAGCTCGCCTCCGGTGTGCTGATCAG
>CAZMDO010000740.1:0-1386 GCA_964564445.1 uncultured Ruaniaceae bacterium
CGTTCAGCCACGGCTGGCGGGACACCCAGCCGGTGTTCACCCCGGACGGGCAGCGGCTCGTGTTCGTGCGCCAGGCCAAGGGCGGCAAGCCGCAGCTGGCCGTGCTGGACCTGGCCGGCGGGGAGCCGCGGGTGCTCACCGACCATCCGCTCGGCGTCTCGGCACCGGTGCCCTCGCCGGACTCCACCCGGGTCGCCTACACCGCGCGGGTGCCGGAGGGGGGTCGGTACGGCACCGTCGACGGCGTGGGTCCCGGGGCGGAGGCCCCCCGCCACATCACCACCTTCCGTTACCGCCTGGACGGGACCGGGTTCCTGGCGGACAAGGCCCAGCACGTGTTCGTGCTGGAGCTGCCGTCGCCGGCAGAGGCGGTCGACGACGTTCCTCGCCGGGGCCAGGGTGCCTCCCGGGGCGAGAAGGCCGGCACGGCGGCGGGTGCCACCAGCCTGGCTGCGCCTGCCGCCGGCACCGGCGGGCAGGGCGCGTTCGAGGACGGTCCGCGCGAGCGCGGCGCGAGCGAGGAGGCCGGCACCAGCGCGGACAAGCCGCTGACGGTACCCGGGGTCACGGCGCGCCAGGTGACCACGGCCGGGACCGACCACCGCGGCCCGGTGTGGACCCCGGACGGGCGGCACCTGCTGGTGCTGCGCGCCGAGCAGGACGCACTGGCCCCGGAGGTCGTGGTGCACCAGGACGCTGCCGGCTCCCAGGCGCGCGTGCTGGACGTGGCCGGTCTGGTCACCGGCGACCTGGCGTTCAGCCTCGACGGGTCCACCCTGTGGCTGCTGCTCAGTGACTTCGGAGCCGACCGGATGGACTTCATCGGCCGCTCCCCGGCGCTGTACCGGGTGGGCTGGCAGGCCGAGGCGGCCGAGTTCGACGCTGCCGCGCTGGAGCGGCTCACCGACCCGACCGCGGTGTCCCTGGCCGGAGAGCTGGAGATGGCCGGCGAGGACGTGCTCCTCGGTCGGATGTACCGAGGCGCCATGGAGGTGGTGCGCTGGCGGGACGGCCGCCTGAGCAGCGCACTCTCCGGTGAGGTGGAAGCGAGCGGGGTGTGCGCCGTCGGCACGGACGGGGCCGCACTGGTCACGGCGAGCGGTGTGGACACGGTGGGCGACCTGTGGCTGCTGCCCGCGGACGGGGACGCCCGGCGGGTGACCGACCTGTCCCGGCGGCTGCGCGCCGAGGCGGGGGTGATCACGCCGGTCGAGGCCACGGCGACCAGCCCGGACGGGTACCCCGTGCACGGCTGGGTGGCCCTGCCCGAGGGGGAGGGCCCGCACCCGGTGCTGCTGCTCATCCACGGCGGCCCGCACGCGCAGTACACACCCACGTTCTTCGACGAGGTACAGACCTACGCCGGGGCGGGCTACGCCGTCGTGT
>CAZMDO010000741.1:0-1381 GCA_964564445.1 uncultured Ruaniaceae bacterium
CCTCGGGCAGTGCCCTCGCCTCGATCGAGTCCGCACTCACCGCACTGCACGCGGTCCCGGAGCCGATGGGCGGCGGCGAGGGCATCGGGTCGAACTCCTGGGTGGTCTCCGGGGAGCACACCGCCACCGGGATGCCGCTGCTGGCCAACGACCCGCACCTGGCGCCGTCGGTCCCGGGCATCTGGTACCAGCAGGGGCTGCACTGCACCACCGTGGACGCCGACTGCCCCTTCGACGTGGCCGGCTTCGGCTTCGCCGGCATGCCCGGCATCGTGATCGGGCACAACGCCCACCTGGCCTGGGGGCTGACGAACCTGGCCTCGGACTCCTCGGACTTCTTCCTGGAGCGGGTCTACAACGACGGCACCTACCTCTACGACGGTGAGCGGCTGCCGCTGACCGAGCGCACCGAGGTGATCAAGGTCAACGGCGCCGACCCGATCGAGATCACCGTGCGCTCCACCGACCACGGGCCGCTGATCTCCGACGCGATCGGCTCCACCCGGGCGGCGGCGGACGCCCCGCTGCCGGAGGGGGCACCCACCGCGGGGGCGAACGGGTACGCGGTGGCGCTGTCCTGGACGGCGCTGCAGCCCGGCCGCACCATGGATGCGGTGTTCGCCTTCGCCACCGCCGCCGGGCCGGCGGACATCGCCTCGGCCGCGCAGGTCTTCGAGGTGCCCACGCAGAACATCATCTACGCCACCACCGACGGCGACATCGGCTACCAGGCGCCGGGCACCATCCCGGTGCGGGCGGAGGTGCCCGGCGGGCCCGTGCCCTCCGACGGCACCTGGCCCCGGCCCGGGTGGGACCCGGCCTACGACTGGCAGGGCTTCATCCCGTTCGAGGACCTGCCCGCCGAGGTGAACCCGCCCACGGGCATCATCGTGGCCGCGAACCAGCCGGTGCAGAACCTCACCCGGCACCCCGAGCTGGGGGTGGACTTCGACTACGGCTACCGCGCCCAGGAGATCCGCGACCACCTGGAGGCGCTGATCGAGGCCGGCCACCCGATCACCAGCGCGGACATGAGCGAGATCCAGATGGTGGAGACCAACCCGGCGGCGGAGATGCTGGTGCCCACGCTGCAGCGGGTGCAGCTCTCCGCGGACGCCCGCGACTTCGTGCGCCCGGCGGTGAACCTGTTCGACGACTGGGACTACGTGAACCGGTCCGACTCCCCGGCCGCGGCCTACTTCTCCGCGGTCTGGGCGAACGTGCTCCGGCTGACGTTCTGGGACCAGGTGCCCGAGGGGGCGCGGCCCAGCGGGAACAGCCGCTCGATCGCGGTGGTCACCCAGCTGCTCGAGGACGAGGACAGCCCGTGGTGGGACGACCGGGCCACGCTGAACGTGGTGGAGCAGCGCGACGAGATCCT
>CAZMDO010000742.1:0-1380 GCA_964564445.1 uncultured Ruaniaceae bacterium
CCGGTGGCGATCCCGGCGCGCAGCCGCGCCACCCCGAGCTCCATCCGCGGCCGGAGCAGCTTCTCCCGGATCAGCTCCACCAGCTCCGGGTCCCCGCTCTGCACCAGGCCCATGAACACCCCCACCCCGCGGTTCTGCAGGAACGTGGCGATGGTGATCTCGATCGCGGTGCGCATGTCCGCCCACACGTCGGCGGTGGGCACGAACGGGTTCGCGGCGGCGATCTCCTTCAGCGCCGACTCCAGCACCTCACCGCGGTCCTTGTGCCGACGGTAGATGGTGGTGCGGGCGACCCCCGACTCCGCGGCGACCGCCTCCACCGTCACCGCGGCCGGTCCGTGGGCACGCAGCAGCGCCATCGCGGCCTCGTGGATCTTGCGGTCGACCTGCTCCCCACGTGCCACCGTCGTCCCCCGTCCGGTCAGGCGGTCAGGTCGCGGGTGAGCAGGTCGGCCAGGTGGTCCAGCACCGCCTCGGCCCGCGGGCCATCGGCGTGCAGGGTCACGGTGTCCCCCTGCTCCACGGCCAGGGTCATCACCCCGAGGATGCTCGCCGCATCCTGGGGGACGGAGCCGCCCTTGGAGATCCGCACCGCCACCCCGGTGTCCTCCACCGCACGGGTGAACACCGCAGCAGGGCGAGCGTGCAGGCCCACAGGGGATTCGACGGTGACGGTTCGGGTGGCCATCTTCAGTCCTTCATCAGCGCTGGTGCGTGAAGTCCCAACCTACCGGTTACCGCTGGGAGTTCCCTGGGACCGGGGAGCGGATGTGACCAACGCGACCGCACCCGCTGCCGTGACGGCGGTCCTGGACAGCCACTACTGTCGCCGGTATGGGACTCTTCGGCTCCTGGTCGGACACCGACATCACCGAGCTGCGCTCCCGGGTGGGCGCGCTCGAGCTGCAGGTGCAGCATCTCACCCGCCGGCTCGCCGCGCTGCAGGGGGAGGAGCTGCCGCCGGTGCCGGGGTTGCAGCAGGCGCCCGCCGGCGAGGATCCACGGATGGCGCAGGTGCGCGAGCTCGCCGCGAACGGGCAGAAGATCGAGGCGATCAAGGTGACCCGGGAGATCACCGGCTGGGGGCTGAAGGAGGCCAAGGCCTTCGTCGACCGGCTCTGAACCGTCCGTCCGGTTGCGGTGCCGTGCCGGCCACCGCACGCTTACCTGGTCGGCACAACGCGAACACCGGGAGGACACCATGGGAATGGGCGACAAGATCGAGCACGCGGCCGAGGGCGCCGCGGGCAAGGCGAAGGAGGCCGCCGGCAAGGCCACCGACGACGAGCGGCTGGAGGCCGAGGGTCGCAAGGACCAGGCCGCGGCCGACGTGAAGAAGGCGGGCGACAAGATCAAGGACGCCTTCGACCGGTAGACCGG
>CAZMDO010000743.1:0-1379 GCA_964564445.1 uncultured Ruaniaceae bacterium
GCATCTGGCACACTCGTCCGCGTCCGGTCCCGACCACCGGGCCCGCCACCTTAGCTCAGCTGGTAGAGCACTCGCCTTGTAAGCGAACGGTCGTCGGTTCGAATCCGACAGGTGGCTCCGCTCCACGCAAGGTCAATCGGATCCGGGCACCCGTGCCCGGATCCGATTGACCTTGTGGAGGGAGGGGGATCCGCCGGCGGCGTACCGTAGGAGGGTGACTTCTCTCTCCTACGTGATCGCAGGCTCCGAGGCGACCGGCGGTGCCGGCATCCAGGTGGACCTGAAGACCTTCCAGGCGCTGGGCACCTACGCCGTGGGCACTCTGACCTGCATCGTCTCCTTCGACCCGACGAACGGTTGGGGCCACCGGTTCGTGCCGGTCGACCCGCAGGTGATCGCCGACCAGATCGAGGCCGCCACCTCCTGCCACGACCTGGACGTGGTGAAGATCGGGATGCTCGGCACCCCCGCCACCATCGACACCGTGGCCACCGCGCTGGCCGCCCAGCCCTGGCGGCACGTGGTGCTCGACCCGGTGCTGATCTGCAAGGGCCAGGAGCCGGGCGCCGCCCTGGACACCGACAACGCCCTCAAGGCGCAGATCCTCCCGCTGGCCACCGTCATCACCCCGAACCACTTCGAGGCCCGCACCCTGGCCGGGATGGACCGGATCGACTCGGTGGCCGACATGGCCGAGGCGGCCCGCCGCATCCACGCCCTCGGCCCGCGGTCCGTGGTCGTCAAGGGCGGGGTGGAGCTGGCCGGACCGGACGCCGTGGACCTGCTCTTCGACGGCGAGAGCGTGACCGTGTACTCCACCCCGAAGATCGGCGAGGAGCGGGTCAGCGGGGCCGGCTGCACGTTCGCCGCAGCGGTCACCGCCGAGCTGGCCAAGGGCACCGACATCCACGACGCCGCCCGGATCGCCAAGCAGGTCGTCACCCAGGGCATCACCGACCGCCGCGCCTCGGCCGCCCCGTTCGAGGCGGTCTTCTTCGACGGCACGCTCCGTGAGGACGTCGCCGCCCGGGTGCAGGTGACCACGCTCTGACCCACCGGCCCCGCCGCAAGGTCACGTGGATCCGGTCACCCGTGCCCGGATCCACATGACCTTGTGCCCGGGGGCGCCGACGGCGGGGAGCGCGGGGCGCATAGGGTGAGCGCATGCGTCCTGAACACCTGAGTCTCTTCCGCATGCCCGGTCGGGCCGCGGTGCACCCCGACGGCAGCTGGGCGGTGGTCTCCATCGCCCGTCCGGACACCGAGGAGGACGCCTACCCGGCGACCCTGTGGCGGCTCAGCCTGCCGGAGGGCACGCTCACCCCGTTCAGCCACGGCTGGCGGGACACCCAGCCGGTGTTCACCCCGGACGGGCAGCG
>CAZMDO010000744.1:0-1379 GCA_964564445.1 uncultured Ruaniaceae bacterium
TGTTGAGACAGTTCGTCTCTGTTTCTAGAGGGCGTGAATCGAGTATGGGATGAGTGTTCGCCCGGGCCGGATTGGCCCGCATCGCAGTGTGGAAGAGAAGCTGGAGATCGTTGCCGAGTATGAGGAGGCTCCTTTGGGTCGGAAGGGTGAGGTGCTGCGCCGGTACGGCACCACCCAGCCCACGGTGGCTCATTGGGCTTATCTTCGTGATCATGATGAATTCGGGCCCAGCCGTACCGGCCGGCGGCAGCGAAGGCCAGAGCGGATGACGCCCCGGCCGCAGAGTGCGGAGATCGCCAGGTTGCGTCGGCAGCTGGCCAAGGCCCAGGCCGATCAGGAGGTGTTGAAAGCCGCGCTGGAGACAGTGGGAAAAGCGCACGCGCTCTTGGAGCAGCTCTCCGAGAGCGCGGAGACTGCGCCGCTGCAGCAGCCGCTATCGGAGAGGAGACGGTCAGGGACCTCATCGTCGATGGAGTGACGGTGGTGGCGGCGTGTGAGCTGATGGGCATCTCCCGGGCCACGCACTACCGCCGGTTGAGTCCGCCAGCGCCCGTGAGCCAACCGGTACCTCAGGCCGAGCGGGTCCAGCCGGCCGCGCTCACCCAGGCCGAACGAGACCAGATCGTGGCCATCCTGGTCGATGAGGCCAACGCCGATCTCTCGGTGCGGCAGCTGTACTACCGCACCCTGGATTCCGGGGTGCACCTGGGCTCGGCGCGCACCTGGTATCGCATCGCCGCCGCCAGGCGCCTCAGCGGCGACCGACGCCGCCAGGCCAGGCACCCGGCCCGGGTGATCCCCATCCTTCGCACCGATGGACCCAACCAGGTCTGGTCCTGGGACATCACGATGCTGCCCGGGCCCACCAAAGGCTGCAACTACCGCCTCTACCAGATCCTGGACGTCTACTCCCGCTACGTCATCGCCTGGCGGCTGGAACACCACGAGCAGGCCGACCTGGCCGTCGAGATGCTCACAAGCGCCCTGGAACGCGAACAAGCCCAACTACAGGTCCTGCACGCCGACAACGGCCCAGCAATGATCAGCGACGCCATGAAAGAAGCCCTAGCCAGCCGGGGCATCACCAAATCCCACTCCCGCCCCCACGTCTCCAACGACAACCCCTTCTCCGAGGCACAGTTCAAGACCATGAAGTACCAGCTGAACTACCCCGGACACTTCACCGACATCGACACCGCCCGCCACTGGGTCACCACCTACGTCAAGGAGTACAACAACAACCACCGCCACTCAGGCATCGGCCACTACACCCCCGCCTCCGTACACGACCACACCTGGCACCAAACCCACGCCCAGCGCCAAGCACTCCTAGATGCCGACTACCAGGCACACCCCCACCGCTACCGCAAACCACCCCA
>CAZMDO010000745.1:0-1377 GCA_964564445.1 uncultured Ruaniaceae bacterium
CCGCACCGCCGCCCCGCACCGTCCCGGGCCCGCAGCCCCGCACACACCGACCGGACGAAAGGTGGCTGACCATGGTTCGGATGCCCGCCGCCGAGGTCCGTGTTGACCTGCCGCTGGTGCGCCGGCTGCTCACCGACCAGCACCCGGACCTGGCCGAGCTGCCGCTGCAGGTGGCCGCCAACGGCTGGGACAACATGATGGTCCGCGCCGGTGCGGACCTGGTGGTGCGCCTGCCCCGCCGCGCCGTGGCCGCCGACCTGGTGGCGCACGAGCAGCTGGTGCTGCCCCGCGTGGCCCACCGCCTGCCGGTGCCGGTGCCGGTTCCGCTGCGCGCCGGCCGACCCACCGACTACTACCCCTGGTCCTGGACGGTGGCACCGTGGCTGCCGGGCGCTGCGGCCGCTGAGCAGGAACCGGCGCAGCGGGACGCCTGGGCCGCCCAGCTCGCGGACTTCTTCGTCGCCCTGCACCGGCCCGCCGACCCGGACGCGCCGGCCAACCCGGTCCGCGGTGTGCCGTTGGCCGAGCGGGCCGAGGTGATGCGCACCCGGCTGCGGACCGGCACCTTTGCCGGGGCGGCCGAGCTGCTCGCGCTCTTCGAGCAGGTGGTGGCCGCGCCGGCGCATCCTGGTCCGCGGCTGTGGCTGCACGGCGACCCGCACCCGCTCAACCTGATCGCCGCCGGTGACCGCCTCACCGGCGTGATCGACTTCGGCGACACCACCGCCGGCGACCCGGCCACCGACCTGGCCACCGCCTGGCTGACGTTCACCGCTACCGGACGGGCAGAGTTCATCGCCCGCTACACCGCCGCCACCGGGGCCCATGCCGCCACCTGGGAACGAGCCCGCGCCTGGGCGATCAACTACGCCGCGGTGCTGCTCGGCAGCAACGACGACCACGAGGGCCTGGCCGCCATCGGACGCCACGCCCGAGGTGAGCTGCTCGGATCCGGGGAGGCTGCGCCGTCGCCGGCTTGGTAGCGTGACCGCGTGTTCTGGCGCAGGAAGAAGACATCCGAGTACATCGAGGACTCCAGGTTCGCCCCGGCGACCGAGTCACCCTCGGCCGCCCCTCCCGTCCCCGCCGCCGCTGCGGCACCCGGGACGCCGACCCTCACGGTCGAGGACGTCTTCACCATCACCGGCCGCGGCACGGTGGTCACCGGGGTGGTCGCAGGCGGCACGCTCCGGGTCGGTCAGTCCGTCGCGGTGCAGCGCGCGGGCCAGTGGGTGGCCAGCTCGACGATCACCGGCGTCGAAGCGTTCCGCAAGCTGCTGGACAGCGCAGAGCCGGGCGAGAACGTGGGTCTCCTGCTGCGCAGCCTGCGCAAGGAGCAGGTGCAGCGCGGCGACCAGATCGTCGTCACCGACTGAC
>CAZMDO010000746.1:0-1377 GCA_964564445.1 uncultured Ruaniaceae bacterium
AGGCCGTGCTGGACGAGATCAAGAGCTCCGACGGGGAGATCATCACCTTCATCGACGAGCTGCACACGGTGGTGGGCGCCGGCGCCGCCGAGGGGTCGATGGACGCCGGCAACATGCTCAAGCCGATGCTCGCCCGCGGTGAGCTGCGGATGGTCGGCGCCACCACCCTGGACGAGTTCCGCGAGCACATCGAGATCGACCCGGCGCTGGAGCGCCGGTTCCAGCAGGTGTTCGTCGGCGAGCCGTCCGCGGAGGACACCGTGGCGATCCTGCGCGGGATCGCGCCGAAGTACGAGGCGCACCACCAGGTGATCATCGCCGACTCGGCACTGGTGGCCGCCGCCCAGCTCTCCGACCGGTACATCCCCGGCCGGCAGCTGCCGGACAAGGCGATCGACCTGGTGGACGAGGCTGCCTCCCGCCTGCGGATGGAGCTGGACTCCTCGCCGGTGGAGATCGACGAGCTCCGCCGCGCCGTCGACCGGCTGAAGATGGAGGAGTCCTACCTGTCCGACTCCGACGACGCCGCCTCCGCCGACCGGTTGGAGAAGCTGCGTGCCGAGCTGGCGGACTCCTCCGAGGAGCTCGCGGCGCTGAACGCCCGCTGGGAGGCGGAGAAGGCCGGCCACAACCGGGTCGGCGACCTCAAGGCCCAGCTGGACAACCTGCGCACCGAGGCCGAGCGCGCCCAGCGCGAGGGTGACCTGGAGGCCGCCTCCCGCCTGCTCTACGGGGAGATCCCCGCAGTGCAGGAGCAGATCGCCGCGGCGGAGAAGGCCGAGGAGGACGCGAGCGCGGTCGAGCCGATGATCGCCGACAAGGTGGGTGTCGAGGAGATCGCCGAGGTGGTGGCCTCCTGGACCGGTATCCCCACCGGGCGGCTGATGGAGGGGGAGACGCAGAAGCTGCTGCACATGGAGGACGTGCTCGGCAAGCGGCTCATCGGGCAGACCGACGCCGTGCGCGCGGTCTCCGACGCGGTGCGGCGCTCCCGGGCCGGGATCGCCGACCCGGACCGGCCCACCGGCTCGTTCCTGTTCCTCGGCCCCACCGGGGTGGGCAAGACCGAGCTGGCCAAGTCCCTGGCGGACTTCCTCTTCGACGACGAGCGTGCCATCGTGCGCATCGACATGAGCGAGTACTCCGAAAAGCATTCGGTGGCCCGGCTCGTGGGTGCCCCTCCGGGGTACGTCGGCTACGAGGAGGGTGGTCAGCTCACCGAGGCCGTCCGGCGCCGCCCGTACTCGGTGGTGCTGCTGGACGAGGTGGAGAAGGCGCACCCGGAGGTGTTCGACATCCTGCTGCAGGTCCTCGACGACGGTCGGCTCACCGACGGTCAGGGCCGCACCGTGGACTTCCGGAACGTGATCCTGGTGC
>CAZMDO010000747.1:0-1369 GCA_964564445.1 uncultured Ruaniaceae bacterium
GGCTCAATCTCCCAGAATACGCCCGAACGGCCTGTGCTGCCGAACCCTCCCCGCCGTGCAGGCTGCGGGGCAGGCCGACGATCACCTCGATCGGCTCGTGCTCACGCACGAGCTCGGCGAGCTCCACCAGCCCCTCCTCGGGCCCCCTGCGGGAGACGGTGCGCACCGGTGTGGCAAGGATCCCAGCGGGATCGCAGCGGGCGACGCCGATGCGGACCGTGCCGACATCGACCGCCAGGCGGACCCCGCTCCGGAGCTCAGGCACCGGCGCCGTCCAGGTCGGCACCGACCGCTGCCACTGCTTGCGGCAGTGCCCCCGCGTCGGTCCCGCCCCCCTGGGCGACGTCGTCCTTGCCCCCACCACCGCCACCGAGACGCCCGGCAGCGGTCCGGACCAGCGCGCCGGCCTTGATGCCGGCCGCCCGGGCTGGCTCGTTCGTGGCGGCGACCACCACCGGGCGGTCCTTGACCACCCCGCCGAGCACCACCACTGCTGGTTCTGTGCCGCCCAGCCGCTGGCGTACGTCCACGGCCAGGCTACGCAGGTCGTCCGCGCCCGCTACGCCGTCGACGACCGCACCGACGAACCGGACCGGTCCGCGGCGCTCGGCACCGCCGGCCAGCTCCCCGGCGCGGGCGAGCAGCTGACCCTGCCGCAAGGTCGCCAGCTCCTTCTCCGCGTCCTTCAACCGGGTGAGCAGCCCGCCGATGCGCTCCGGCAGCTCCTCGCCCCGGACCCCCACCAGCTGGGAGAGCTGTCCGACGAGCGCGTGCGCCTTCGCCTGGTGGTCGTACGCCCCCTGGCCGACCAGCGCGTCGATCCGCCGCACCCCGGAGCCGATCGAGGACTCACCGAGCACGGTGACCAGCCCGAGCTGGCCGCTGCGTTGCACGTGCGTGCCCGCGCACAGCTCCTTGGACCAGTCGCCGCCGATGGAGACGACCCGCACCCGGTTGCCGTACTTCTGGCCGAACAACGCCATCGCACCCTGGGCACGGGCGGTGTCCAGGTCCATGATCTCGTCGGTGACGTCCAGGTCGTCGGCGAGCCGCTCGTTCACGCGCTGGTCGATCTCCCCGATCACCGAGGCCGGCACCGCCGACCCGTGCCGGAAGTCGAAGCGCAACCGGGAGGGCGCGTTCTCCGACCCCGCCTGGGTGGCCTGCTCGCCGAGCAGCTCGTGCAGCGCCTTGTGCACCATGTGCGTGGCGGTGTGCGCCCGGGCGATCGCGTGCCGGCGGTCGGTGTCGATCTGGGCGACGGCGACCTCGTCCAGGGCGATGCTGCCTTCGGTGAGCCGGCCGCGGTGCACGTGCAGGCCCTTGACCGGGGACTGCACGTCCGCCACGTCCACGATGCCGCCGCCGG
>CAZMDO010000748.1:0-1369 GCA_964564445.1 uncultured Ruaniaceae bacterium
GCGCGGGGTCGACCCCCATGGACTGCGCGGTCTGGCGGATGATCGAGCGCATCTGCTCCCGGCTGGGCAGGTTCGCGTTCAGCAGCTGGCGCTTGTTCGCGTTCGCCGCGGCGGTCACGTCCCCGGAGTAGGTGTAGTGCAGGAACGTGTTCGAGACCACCCCGCCGGGGATGGACAGGGTCTGCCCGACCCGGATCACCGCGTTCGCGCCCAGGTCGTTGGCCTCGATGATCGCCGAGACGCTGGACCCGTACTGCGCCGCGATCGAGGAGACCGTGTCCCCGGAGATCACCTTGTGGTCCACCGAGCTGCTGGAGCTGCTGGACGAGCCGCTGCTGGCCGAGCTGCCGCCGGCGGCCTGGGAGCTGCCGCCGCTCGAAGAGCTGCTGCTCGAGGAGCTGCTGGAGCTGCTGCCCGCGCCGGGGATGCGCAGGGTCTGGCCCACCCGGATCAGGGCGCGGGAGTTGAGGTCGTTGGCCTCGATGATCGCCCGCACCGTGCTGCCGTGGCGGGCGGCGATCGCCGAGACGGTGTCCCCGGAGCGGACCGTGTAGGTGGTGGCCCGCGCGTTGGAGCTCGACGAGCTGCTGCTCGAGGAGCTGCTGGCGGAGGAGCTCGACCCGCTCGAGGAGCTGTTGCTGCTCGAGGAGCTGCTGGAGCTGCTGCCCGCGCCGGGGATGCGCAGGGTCTGGCCCACCCGGATCAGGGCGCGGGAGTTGAGGTCGTTGGCCTCGATGATCGCCCGCACCGTGCTGCCGTGGCGGGCGGCGATCGCCGAGACGGTGTCCCCGGAGCGCACCGTGTAGGTGGTGGCCCGTGCGCTGGACCGGGAGGTGCTCGAGGAGTCCCGGGAGCCGGTGTCCGCCGTGGAACCGGCCGGGATGCGCAGGGTCTGGCCGACCCGGATCAGGGCGCGGGAGTTCAGGTCGTTGGCCTCGATGATCGCCCGCACGCTGGAGTCGTACCGGTGCGCGAGCGCCGAGACGGTGTCCCCCGAACGCACGGTGTACAGCACTGCCGAACGCTGCGGTGCGCGTTCGACCGGTGCCAGGTGCGGCGTACGCTCCACCGGTCCGGTCAGTGCCCGTGGGCTGAACAACGGGGAGCGGGCCGGTGCGCTCTCGGCGGCGGCCGCCTGGACCGGCACCGCGGAGCCGAGACCGACCGCGGTGACCGCGCCGATCGCGCCCAGCGTGCTCAGGGTGGCGTACCGGCGTGCTTCGGCCCGTGCGGACCGGCGATCAGTTCGGGACATCAGTGCTTCCCCCGGGAAGTGGTCTCGGACCCACGACACGAGTCACAACGGCGTGTCGCAGTGAACAACGTGGTTCATGTGGTGTATGTGGATGATGGGACAGGTGTGACAGTA
>CAZMDO010000749.1:0-1367 GCA_964564445.1 uncultured Ruaniaceae bacterium
AGGTGCTCGCCGGCGGGCAGTCGCTGCTGCCGGTGCTCAAGCTGCGGATGGCCGACCCGGAGCTGGTGGTCTCGCTGCAGCAGATCGCGGAGCTGCGTGGGGTGCGCCAGGAGGGTGACGCCCTGGTGATCGGGGCGATGACCCGGCACGCCGAGGTGGCCAAGGACTCGCTGATCGGCGCCCACACCCCGCTGCTGGCCCGGGCCGCCGGCGAGATCGCCGACCCGCAGGTGCGCCACCGGGGCACCATCGGTGGTGCGGTGGTGCACGCCGACCCGGCCAGCGACATGCCCGCCACGCTGTGCGCCCTGGAGGCCGAGATGCTGGTGGCCGGTCCCGCCGGGGAGCGCACCGTGGCGGCGGCGGAGTTCTTCGAGGACTTCTTCACCACGGTGGTCGCCGAGGACGAGCTGCTCACCGCGATCCGCGTACCGGTCTACGACGGCTGGGGCGTGGGGTACGAGAAGTTCACCCGGGTCGCCCAGCAGTGGCCCATCGTCTCGGTGGCGGCGATGGTGCGCCTGGAGGGCGGCAGCATCGCCGAGGCGCGGGTGGCGCTGGGGAACATGGACACCGTGCCGGTACGGGCGGCCTCGGTGGAGGCGGCGCTGGCCGGTGCGGCACCCACCGAGGAGGCCGTCGCTGCCGCGTGCGCCTCGGCTGCGGAGGGCACCAACCCGACCGAGGACCTGAACGGTGATGCCACCTACCGGCGGCACCTGGCCACGGTGCTGGCCCGGCGGGCAGTGCTCGCCGCCAGCACCGACGCCGGCGCCTGACCGACGCGGTCGGGCCGCGCCCCGGTGGCAACCCGACCGCAGCACCCGACGGACGGAGAGGAGCCAGGAGTGCAGCTGGAGCACCATTTCGAGGTACCCGCCTCCCGGGCGGAGACGTGGACGCGCTTCAACGACCTGGAGCAGGTGGTGCCCTGCTTCCCCGGCGCCAGCCTCACCGAGGTGGACGGCGATGAGTTCACCGGCTCGGTGAAGGTCAAGATCGGACCGATCTCGCTGCAGTACAACGGCTCCGGCCGGTACGTGGAGCGGGACGAGGCCGCCGGGCGGATCGTCATCGAGGCCTCCGGGAAGGACCGCCGCGGCAACGGCAACGCCGGGGCCACAGTGACGGCGGTGCTCACCGAGGCCGGGGAGGGCACGGCGGTGGACGTGGTCACCGAGATGGACATCGGCGGCAAGCCGGCCCAGTTCGGCCGCGGCATGATCCAGAGCATCTCGAACAAGATGCTGGACAAGTTCCTCGCCTGCATCCGGGAGAAGATGTCCGGCTCCCCCGCCTGACCCCCGCCCCGCCCGCCGGCACCGCCCCTTGCCCGCCCGGCTGAGTACGGATTCGCAGGCGGAGGA
>CAZMDO010000750.1:0-1361 GCA_964564445.1 uncultured Ruaniaceae bacterium
CCCTTGCCGAACTCGGTGCGGCGGGAGGCCGCGAGGACGGTGTCAGCCATGGTGTTCTCTCTCTACTGTCGAGGCGATGGGCGGGCCTGCGGCAGAAGGCGGGCGGTCACGCAGAGGATCGCACAGCACAGGCACTCTCCACCGCGTCGATCACGGAGCCGGGCTCAGCCGGTCTTCCCTCGCCGAGGCAACCGCACCAGTGTAGCCGGAAACCGTGCGGCGACCGTAGCGCGGGTAGAGGATGCTGCCATGACGAACCTCACTCCCGAGCAGGTGTCGACCACCCGCGCCGGGACCGGTGGTGCGGTGCCGGTGCTCCGCCGGTCGGTGACGTGGCCGCCCTGCACGCCGAGCTGGCCGGTCGGCCGCACCCGGGGCAGCGACCCGGGATCGACGCCGGTGCCCCGGGCGGTCCGACGCTGACCGTCACCGACCCGTTCGGCAACGTGCTGCGGTTCTGCCAGCCGGCGCCCTGACCTCCCACCTCGACGCGCACCGTCCGCTCCGCGGGCTGGTCCCGATCAGCAGCCGCGGCGCAAGGTGGTCGCGAGCGCGGATCAGGCGTTGCCGTCGAAGAGACTGGTGACCGATCCGTCGTCGAACACTTCCCGGATCGCCCGGGCGATGAGCGGGGCGATGGAGAGCACCGTCAGCGGGCCGACCTGCTTCTCCGCCGCGATCGGCAGCGTGTCGGTGATCACCACCTCGGTGGCCCCGCACTCGGCCAGCCGCTGGGTGGCCGGGTCGGAGAGCACACCGTGCGTGGCGGCCACGATCACGCTGCGGGCACCATCGGCCATCAGCACCTTGACGGCCTCGGCGATGGTGCCGCCGGTGTCGATCAGGTCGTCCACCAGGATGCAGTCGCGCCCGGTCACCTCGCCGACCACCCGGTTGGCCACCGCCTGGTTCGGGCGCGTGATGTCCCGGGTCTTGTGCACGAACGCCAGCGGCACCCCGCCCAGGCGCGCCGCCCACTGCTCCGCCACCCGGATCCGGCCGGCGTCCGGGGACACCACGGCGGCGTTGCCCAGGTCCACCCGGGTACGCACGTAGTCGGTGAGGATCGGCATCGCCCACAGGTGGTCCACCGGGCCGTTGAAGAAGCCCTGCGTCTGGGCGGCGTGCAGGTCCACGCTCATCAGCCGGTCCGCACCGGCGGTGAAGAACATGTCCGCCATCAGCCGGGCGGAGATCGGCTCCCGGCCACGGTGCTTCTTGTCCTGGCGGGCGTACCCGTAGAACGGCATCACCGCGGTGATCGACTTCACCGAGGCGCGCTTGAGGGCGTCGACCATGAGCAGCTGCTCCATGATCCACTTGTTGATCGGCGCGGTGTGCGACTGCAGCACGAACGCGTC
>CAZMDO010000751.1:0-1359 GCA_964564445.1 uncultured Ruaniaceae bacterium
GAGTGGTGGGCAGCCGGCTCGCTGCCGGACCGGATCACCATCTTCAAGGGCCCCACGCTGCGGATGTGCACCAGCCGGGAGGAGGTGGCCGAGGAGGTCGCGGTCACCGTGATCCATGAGATCGCCCACCACTTCGGTATCGACGACGCCCGGCTGCACGAGCTCGGCTGGGGCTGAGCCGCTTCGGTCGCTGGGCTGGTGACGGGCGTTCGGTCGCTGGGCTGGTCACGGGCGTTCGGCCGCTGGTGAGGCCATGCTCCGCCCGTTCGGCAGCGCGCGCGACGACTCGTGCCCGCAGAGCACGAGCGGTCGTTCCAGCTGCCGAGTGAATCGATTCACGGCGGGTGGGGGGTGTGGGGCGGGGTCAGGTGGTGAGCGCCTGGCGGGCGGCCCAGGCGCTGGCGACCATCTCCTCCAGGGAGTGCGTCATCTGCCAGCCCAGGTCGCGGGCGGCGGCCGCGCCGGAGGCCACGATCCGAGCCGGGTCGCCCGGTCGGCGGTCGGCCACCTCGGGGGTGAACGCGATCCCGGTGACCGCACCGATGGTGTCCATGATCTGGCGCACGCTGACCCCGTCGCCGCTGCCCAGGTTGTACACCGGGTCCAGGTCGCGGCCCTGTGCCAGCGCCTTGGCGGCGGCCACGTGCGCGTCGGCCAGGTCGGCCACGTGGATGTAGTCGCGCACGCAGGTGCCGTCCGGGGTGTCGTAGTCGTCGCCGTAGATCCGCGGCGTGCGGCCCTCGACCAGCGCGTCCAGGACCAGCGGGAACAGGTTGTACGGTGAGGTGTCCGGCAGGTCGGTCGAGCCCGAGCCGACCACGTTGAAGTACCGCAACGAGGTGTGCCGCAGGCCGGTGGCCCGGCCCTGGTCGGCCAGCAGCCACTCGCCGATCAGCTTCGACTCCCCGTACGGCGACTCCGGCGTGGTGGCGGTGGTCTCGGTGACCAGGTCCACGTCCGGGGTGCCGTAGGTGGCCGCCGAGGAGGAGAACACGATCGCCTGCACCTGCGCCGCGGCCATCGCCTGCAGCACGCTCACGGTGCCGGTCACGTTCTGGGTGTAGGTGTGCAGCGGCCGCTGCACGCTCTCGCCCGCGTACTTGAACCCGGCCACGTGCACCACGCCGACGGAGGCGTGCTCGGTCAGCGCCTGGGTGACCACCTCGGTATCGAGGATGGAGGCCTGCACGAACGGGACGCCGTCGGGAACGAAGCTCGCGTGCCCGCTGGACAGGTCGTCCACCACCACCACGTCGATCCCGGCCGCGCGGAACGCGCGGACCACGTGCGCGCCGATGTAGCCGGCGCCGCCGGTCACCATCCAGGTCATGACTGTGCTCCTTCGTCGAAGTTCAGGGT
>CAZMDO010000752.1:0-1352 GCA_964564445.1 uncultured Ruaniaceae bacterium
CCTTCATCTGGAAGTTGTCCGCCGTCTGGTCCTTCATCTCGTTCTCGATCCAGGAGCCGGAGGGGTACATGATCGCCTCCTGCGCCTGCGACCACTGCGCCTGCGCCTGGGTGAACTGGGTACCGGCACCACCGGGCTTGAAGTAGCCGGCGTCCACGATCTCCTTCATCGCGGTGAACACACCCTGGATCGGGTCCAGCGACCAGCAGTCCGGCTTCAGGTTCTCCAGGGCGAGACGGACCTCGTCCCCGCCCTCCTTGATCGCGGACTCGATCGCCAGCGTCTGGTAGTAGGTGGCGGCCTCGGTGCCCCAGCAGAACAGGTACAGACCCTCCTCCTTGGCGGCCGCACCGAGCTCCTTGGCCTCGGCCCAGTTCGTCGGCGGGGTCCAGCCGTGCTCGTCGAACAGGCTGCCGGAGTACCAGACGGCGTACACGGTGAGCACGTAGTTGATCGCCGCGAGCTTGTCCCCGAAGGTGCCGGGGGCGAGCACACCGCCGTAGAGGGTGTCCCGGATGGTGGTGCCCTCGAGGTTCGGTGCGTCGATCACGTCGGTGAGGTCCTCGAGCTGCTCCAGGATGGTGTTGAAGCCCATCGACCCGGCACCGGAGTTGTCGATCAGGTCCGGCGGGTTGCCACCGACGAACCGAGGCTGCATCTCCTGGGCGATCGCAGTCGACGGCGCCACCTCCACGGTGGTGCCCTCATGGGTCTGCTCGAAGATGTCGGCGGCGAACTCGACGTAGTCCACGCCGTAGCCACCGTCGAAGATGACGGCTTCCACCTGGGCGTCCGAGGCCACGCCGAACGGGTTGTTCGGATCGGCCTCACCGGTGGTCTCTTCCTCGCTGCCGCCGGTGGTCTCTTCCTCACCGCCACCACCACCGGTGGCGCAGGAGGCGAGAGTGACACCGAGCGGCAGGGCCGCAGCGGTGTACAACCCGCCGCGGAGCACGGTGCGTCGGTCGGGAGAGGAGATGCGTGAGTCAGTCATCGTCCTTGATGCCCTTTCTGTGCTGGCATTCTGTGTGTAGATGGCCTCAGGGCCCTGGTGGGCCGTGAGAGTGGGGCACTGGCCCCGGTCGTCCCGCGTGGCGGGGGTCAAGCCAGACGGCGAAGTCGGCCTGCGTAGGCGTCCTCTAGTACACGGTTGTGCTCATCACCCCCTGGCCGGTTCGCCGAGATGTACAACGGTGGCTCCTTGCCTGCGGCGAGCAGCCGCTCCACCACGCCCAGGGTGAGCACCTGGGCGAGGTAGGCCGCGGTCAGGGAGGAGACCGCACCGGCGCCGTGGTCCTCGCCGAGGGTCAGCGTGGTGTCCCCGTAGGGGGCAAGGTTGTCGATCACCACGT
>CAZMDO010000753.1:0-1351 GCA_964564445.1 uncultured Ruaniaceae bacterium
TGCGGTCCCTCGAACGTCAGGTCCTCGATCGTCATCGATGCTCCTTCATGGGGTCTACCGCGCCGTGCGGCGAGCCCGACGGCGCATGCTCCCGGCGGGAGCATTCGGGGCTGCTGGGCCGAGGGAGTCCACCGGCGCACACCTCCGGCGGGAGCATACGGGTCTGCTGGGCCGCGGAGCACGCCCGCGTCGCGGCGAGGCGGAGTGCCAAGCGGTGCAACGCCGGTGCCCTGCGCGCAGGGGATGCGGTATGTCGGCCCAGCAGGCTGTACCCTTGTGGTGGTGCAGCGCTGCCATCTGTGGTCAGCGGAGCACCAGGCCACACGACGAATGTTGCCCCTGCCCCCGGCGACCCTTGAGCACGGGAGCGCACATGGGCGACGTGACGCACCGCTGGACAGCAGCACCAGGCGGAGACCCTCGGCAGCGACGTCCGCCCCATGCCGCGATCTGGGTCGGCGTGCACCTGCGACCATCCGGTGCCCGCACCAGCGAACGAGACCCGTCAGCCCAGACCGGCCCGAGCGAACGAGACCCGGCAGCCCAGACCGGCCCGAGCGAACGGGAGCCGGCAGCCCAGACCGGCTTGAGCGAACGAGAGATGGCCGAGGAGGTCGCGCACTTCGCCGCGGAGCGGCATGCCGAGCTGAGCGTGCAGGTGGGCACCGGGTGCGTGTGCCTCAGCTGTGCCGGGTCGGTCGAGCACGTGATGCACATCGCCGACGAGGTCGCCGGGCACCTGCACGACCTGTGCCGGGCGCCAGAGGCACAGTCCCTGGACGCGGAGGTCGGGGTCGCGTTCGGTGACCCCGGTGAGCCGTACGCCGCTCTGCTCGGTCGGGCGGAGTCCGCCGCTGAAGGGCTCCGGGGCTGAGATGGTCCCGTTCGATGTGGGGAGCGTGCGGGTGGTGGTCGGGACGGCGTACACGCTGGTGATCCTCGAGGGGGAGATCGACGCCCAGCTGGCGCCCATGCTCGACGACGCGGTGCAGCAGGCCCAGCTGGCCGGCCTGCCGGTGCGGGTGGACGCCTGCGGGGTGACGTTCGTGGACTCCACCGGGATCACCGCGCTGGCGCGGCTGGCCGTGCACACGCCCGGGCAGCTGGTGCTCGAGGGTCCTCCGGAGTCGCTGGAGTTCCTGCTGCACGTGACGTCGCTGGTGGACGTGATCGACGTGCGCCGCGGGCACGAGCCGTCCCGGAGCTGACGGGGAGTCGCCACGGCAGCAGCGCTGTGCGGCGCCGACCCAGGCCGGTCGGCACGCCCGGCGCGGTCGGCACGCCCGGCGCGGTCGGGCTGACCCGGGGCGTGAGCCGCCAGGGTCAGCGGGCAGGATCAGGCCGCGGCCTT
>CAZMDO010000754.1:0-1348 GCA_964564445.1 uncultured Ruaniaceae bacterium
GATGGTCGACGGCGGTCGCGAGGGCTGATCAGGCCAGCTCGCCGGCTACTGGCGCACCAGGTTGTTCGTTCCGGCCATGGCCGGCACTGAAGGCGTGCCGACGGCAGGTCGCTCGCGGACCCAGGGTCGCGCTCGGGTGCACAGGTGACGCAGATCTGCCCCGAAGATCGCCGTCTCCACCATCCTCTCGGCCTGCGGTAGCGCCTGGAGCTCGCCCCAGAGGCGCCGGGAGAGCGTGCTCGGCTGCACAGTGCACGCGCATGGGAGCGCAAGCGTGACCAGTGCCTCAATCATGGCGGACACCTCGCCGTCGAAGAGCCGGCGTGACCGGTGGGAGAAGGGTAGGCGCCAGTCTCGTCGTTGCACGATCACCTCTAGATCCAAGAGCGGTTCCAGTACCGCGTCCAGCCTGACGCTGTCGCCTGCCTTCTGCTCCGATGCGCGCGCCGCCGTGATCGCGAGAGCACCGGTCGCGGCGGCCAGATCCGCCACAGTCCGGGACCGCTGTACACGTCCGGCGATCAGCCAACCGACCTGAGCCAGACCGATGGCGCACGCCACCGTCAGCGCACCCGTACCTCCGGCGACCTGCCACACCACCGCTGTGATGCCCACCAGCACAGCAGATGCCAGCACGAACGAGCCGATATCCCCTACTTTTTCGGCCCAGCGACGGTTGTCCACCGACCCGATCGCCGGCTCGGTGCTCGCGGAAACTATGACGAGACCGACTGCCAGCAAGGCCACGGCGCCAGCGGTCCAACCCAGTGTCTTCTCCTGTCCGGACGAGGCTCGGGCGACAACCGCAACCAGGAGAGCTGCAGCCACCACGGCCGCCACGACCGCGACCACGACCAGGACAGCGAGGATGAGGCGCTGCGCCATGCCCAGCCCTCGCTGAACCCTCGTGCTGACCTTGGGCCCCGACACCCGGGCGAATGCGTCGGCGGCGACCAAGCTACCGATGAAGCTACCGAAGATCGCGACGAACGGCGTCAACCCATGCTGCACGATCAGAGAGAGCATCGAGCTGACCACGATGCCGATCCCGATCGCGGCGCGCGCCGCGACCCACCGCGGGTCTTCCTTTCGCCGTCGTCCCGATCCCAGGTGCTCGACCTTTGCCTGCGCGACTCGTCGCATCAGCAACCCGTACTCGGCCTGCTCTCCCCGGTATGCCATGGGACGCACGCTAGGTGCGACCTCCGACATCGCTGGTGCCGACGTCACGCCCACACAACCACCCGCGCGGCATCGCACCCCTGGCCGGCTCACTTCTGCGAGCCGGCCAGTAGCGCCTGCACGAAGTAGCGCTGGAAGGCGAAGAACACGATCAGCGGCACGATCA
>CAZMDO010000755.1:0-1336 GCA_964564445.1 uncultured Ruaniaceae bacterium
CCCAGTGCCTGGTGGAGCGGTCCTCCCGGCTGATCGACGCCGGCGAGGCGCTGCCACAGATGAGCCCGTGGTTCCTGGCGGAGAACAAGTGGCGCTCGGCCCGCTACGGGATGGAGGCGATCATCATCCTGAACGAGGCCGGCGACGAGGAGCTGGTCACCGACGCGACCGCGCGGCTGGTGGAGGACCTGGCGCCGATCGCGGCGGACCTGGGCTGCAGCCAGGAGCTGGCCGGGGTGCACGAGATCATCCGCACCGGCGGGTCGGCGGCGCGGCAGCGGCAGGTGGCGGCGGCGCACCCGGGCGACCTGGGCGCGGTGGTGCGGCACCTGGTGGCGGAGTTCAAGGCGGGGCGGCCGCTCGACCCGGCCTGAGGTGGTGCCGTGGCGCCGAGGGTGGGGTTACCGTCGGTTTTCGGCGGCCAGGGTCCGCCGGTCGGCGCGTGCCCGACCTCCGCGAGCGCTGCGTCGATGTGCTCGCGCACCCCGTCCAGCACCTCCGCCCGCTCCACCGGCTCCAACGCCGCCAGCAAGCGGGCCAGATCATCCTGGTACCGGGCAGTGCATGCGATCGGATCGGTCATGATGCCTGCTCCTGCCAGCCTGTGACGCGGTCAGACGTTCGATAGCGCCCCGCGCGGCGGGTGGCCCGGACCCAGAGCATGATGAGGATCGCCAGGGTAATTGCGGCGAAGACGACGAAGCCGATCGTGGGCAAACCGATGCCGCCGATCGAGAAGCCGATCCGATGGAAGAGGACAAAGCTGCCGAAGATCATCCAGCTGCACAGCGGCAGCGCGATGGCCGCCCACAGCTTCTCCCGCCCCACCCAGAGGGGCGATGCCACCACCATCACGATCCCGACGGCCACCAGCAGCAGCGGGAAGCCCCAGAGCATCAGCGCGCCGCCGACCAACAACAACAGCAGCGCCACGGGCGGCACCCATCGGCCGATGAGCGCAGCGGACAGCCTGGCCAGAGCCGTGTCCACGCCACTCCCGGGCACACCGGGAACGGGCGTTCCGGGCCGCTCGGCGAGCGCCGCCTCGGCCACCATGCCGGGCGACCCGAGCTCACCAAGGATGCGGTCCACATCGGCATCGGTGGGCGTGTGCCCCACTTCCGCGAGCGCCGCATCGATGTGCTCGCGCACCCCGTCGAGCACCTCGGCCCGCTCCACTGGCTCCAACGCCGCCAGCAAGCGGGCCAGATCATCCTGGTACCGGGCCGTACGTGCGATCGGATCGGTCATGGCTCCTCAGCCCCCAAGGCGGTGTCGACGGCAGTGCGGAACGGGGTCCAGGCGCTCTGGAAGGTCTCCAGGGCGCGTTCCCCCT
>CAZMDO010000756.1:0-1334 GCA_964564445.1 uncultured Ruaniaceae bacterium
GTCGGTGTTCACCAGGATCACCTTGATCTCTCCACGGTACCCCGCATCCACGGTGCCGGGCGCGTTCAGCACGGTCAGCCCCTGCCGGGCGGCCAGCCCGGAACGGGGGTGGACGAACGCGGCGTAGCCGGCCGGGAGCGCGATCGCCACACCGGTGGCCACCGCGGCGCGCGCACCGGGGGCGAGGCTCACCTCCTCACAGGCGTACAGGTCCAGCCCGGCATCCCCGGGGTGGGCGTAGTCCGGTAGCGGGAGGTCGGCGTCCAGGCGCTGCACCAGCACCTCGACGTCACCGTTCGGGGTCTCAGTCACGCAGGCGAGCCTAACGGGTGGCGGCGGTGCTTCGGCCCGCCGCCGGCGTGGCAGTCTTGCACCATGGCCGACGTCTTCCGCGAACGCGTGCTGCCCTCGGTGGCAGCCTGGTTGCTCGTCCCCGCCGGTGGGGCGCTGGTGGGCATCATGCTCCTGCCGATCGGGGTGTGGGTCGCGGTGGTGGGCACCTGTGCCGTCGCGCTGGTGGTGGGTGTGCTGCTCTGGCGTGCCGCCCCACTGATCACCGTGCAGGGCGGGGTGCTCGCCGTGGGCAGGGCGAGGTTGCCGATCGAGGTGATCTCCGCCGTCGACGTGCTCGACCGCGCGGCCACGGAACGGGCCATGGGCCCGGACCTGGACGCACGCGCCTACCTGCGCCACCGGGCGTGGGCGGACCAGTCGGTGCGGGTGGTGCTGGACGACCCGCAGGATCCGACCCCGTACTGGTTGCTCTCCACCCGGCGGGCGGCCGAGCTGGCGGCGGCACTGGGGCACCCGGTCACCGCCGCCGGCTGACCCGCCGGGCGGCCGGCGTTCGCGCACAGCAGAAGGCAGCCACCGCTGCACGTGCGGTGACTGCCTGCTCCCGGACGAATGGTCGGGTAGATCGTCGGGGTGGATGGTCAGGCGGCGCACTCCGAGCACACCGGCAGGCCGTTCTTCTCGTAGGCCAGCTGGCTGCGGTGGTGCACCAGGAAACACTGCGAACAGGTGAACTCGTCAGCCTGTCGCGGGACGACGCGGACGGACAGCTCTTCGCCGCTGAGGTCGGCCCCGGGGAGCTCGAAACCCTCCGCAGCCTCGGCCTCGTCCTCGTCGACCACACTGGAATTCTTGTCCGCACGACGGGCCTTCAGCTCTTCGAGGGAGTCCTCGGAGAGGTCTTCTTCCGTCTTGCGGGGGGCGTCGTAGTCGGTCGCCATGATGGGCAAGCGCTCCGGTCTCTGGTCGGATTGGACATTCGCACGTACAACGTTCGGCGCGCCGATTTGTTCCCGTGGCGAGGGCATTGTGCACCATCG
>CAZMDO010000757.1:0-1333 GCA_964564445.1 uncultured Ruaniaceae bacterium
CGGGCCGACGACGGCGCAGCCCCGGGCACACAGGGCGCTCGCCCGGACCAGGGGTCGTCCGCCCAGGCCCACGAGAGCGGTGGGTCACCGGGCGGGAGCGGGCTCACCGGGGCGCAGCTGCGTGCGGCACAGAAGCAGCTGGCCTCGATCGAGCGCCGGCTGGACAAGCTCGCCGGGCAGATCGCTGCGCAGCACGAGGTGCTCGCTGGCCACGACCAGAGCGACTACACCGGGCTGCAGGCCCGCACCGAGGCGCTCCGCGCGCTGGAGGCCGAGGTGGCCGAGCTGGAGGAGCAGTGGCTGGAGGTCTCCGAGCAGCTCGCCTGACCGCAGTGGGCACCTCGGGCCGGCGACTTCTTCGCCGACTCGCTGCGGCGCTACCTGAGGAACACCCGCAAGCTGCTCTCCGGGCACGGGTTCACCTCGGTGCGATGGACGAGCCGCGGTTCGATGCCGGTGCTGGCGGCACTGCGGCCGCGGCGGTCGGTTACGCCCGGCGGGTGGACGGCGTGCTGGTCGAGCTGGTCGGTGACGACACCAGGGTGGCGGCCTACCGCGACGGGCGCCCCTGGCTGCGCTTCCCGCGTGGGTGGCGGGTGGTCACCGACCGGTCCGGCTGCCTGCTGCGGGTGGTCGGCATGAGCCCGACGGCGGTCGCCGGCTCCCTGGAGGTCCTCACCGGGCGTGGGGCGCACCTGGAGCTGTCGCTGGCCGGCAACGAGGAGGTGCTGCTCGACGGCGTGACCGTCGCCTCGCGCCGGACGATCGGCGTGGTAGCGCCGACGTTCTGAACGTCCTGTGGTCCCGGTGCGCTCCGCCGTCACCGGGGGCACGAGCCGGTCATGGCCGGGCGCCGGTCAGCGGATGGCCAGGCCCTCCTGGGTCTCCACCACCTCGATGAACTGGGCCCGCTCCTGCGGGGTGCGGTTCGGGTGGTGCAGGGTGAGGAAGAGCCGTCCGGCGGGCCCGCGGAAGACCATGCCGTGGCCACCGTCGCGGGGCCAGAGCGGCTGCTCGGCCTGCCGCCAGGGCCCGAGCACGCTGCCGGTGGTGGAGGTGGCCACGCCGAGCGCGTACCCGCTCTCGCCCATGGACGACCACAGCATCAGCAGGCGGCCATCGGCCGTGCGGTGCAGGAACGGACCGTCGGTCACGTAGGCGGGCTCACCGGTCCTGACGGTCTCGGCAGGCAGCGGTCGCGCCCAGGGGGCCGCGGAGGCGGCGAACAGCAGCACCGGCGCACCGGCGGTGCTGCGCAGGTCTGCGGACAGCTCCACCGCCCAGATCTCGCCGTCGCCGACGTCCTTCCACTCGTGGCAGAACACCATCCAGG
>CAZMDO010000758.1:0-1325 GCA_964564445.1 uncultured Ruaniaceae bacterium
TGTGCTCGCGCACTCCATCGAGCACCTCCGCCCGCTCCACCGGCTCCAGCGCCGCTAGCAGGCGCGCCAAGTCGTCCTGATACCTGGCAGTGCGTTCGATCGGATCGGTCATGACTCCTCAGCCCCCAAGGCCGTGTCGACTGCAGTGCGAAATGGCGTCCACGCGCTCTGGAAGGTCTCCAGAGCACGTTCTCCCTCACGGGTGACGGTGTAGTAGCGGCGTGGCGGTCCGGCGGTGGACTCCTGCCAGCTCGTCTCCACCCACCCGGACCGGCGCAGGCGTGACAGCAGTGGGTAGAGGGTGCCCTCACCGCCGATCAGCACGCCGTCCTCGGCGAGGCTGCGGGCGATGTCCCGCCCGTAGGAGGCACCGCTGCGCAGCGAGGCCAGCACGCAGTACTCGAGCACTCCGCGCCGCAGGTTCGTGAGGATGGCATCCTCGCCAGGTACCATGCGTCACAAGGTACCTGGCGAGAGTGCAGGTCCGCAACCGCATCTTCCCTCTCGTGTGCTGGCCCCTTGCCCGTCCTGGCCGGCGAACTGACGCCAAGACACCACTCGAACGCTGGCACCGGTGCACATGCGTCATCTCGCACAGGGAGGAGGGGCCAGAGTCCGCAGTCGGGGCGAGGGCAGGTGCCCATGCGTCATCTTGCACGGCGGGGAAGGGACCGGACGGCGAACGACACCACTCGGGGCCGTTAGCCGGCCGTCGGAGGCAACTTCCGGGATCGGAGTGAGGTTCGGGAGCGCCCGAAGGTGCCTCCGAGGCGGGAAGGTTCCTCCGAGCGGGGCATGCCGGCGATTGCGGACGCGCGGTCAGGGGTTCAGGACGCGCGGTCAGCGGCTCAGGACCCGCGGAGCCACTCCACGGCCTGGCGCACCAGCTCCTGCGGAGTGAGCGCCACGTCCAGCACCACCCCGGCCTCATCGGCCTGCAGCGGTTCCAGGGTCGCGATCTGGGAGTCGAGCAGGGACACCGGCATGTAGTGACCCTCCCGGGTGGCCATCCGCGCCCGGATCACCTCAGCGGAGCCGTCCACCAGCACAAAGTCCACCGACGGTGGGCCCGCGCGCAGCACGTCCCGGTAGCTGCGGCGCAGCGCGGAGCAGGCCATCACCGTGGACTCCCCCGCGGCGGCGCGGTCGGCCATCCAGGTGGCGAGCTCGGCCAACCACGGCCAGCGGTCCTCATCGGTGAGCGGCTGCCCGGCGGCCATCTTCGCCACGTTCGCCTCCGGGTGGAACTCGTCCGCCTCGGCGAAGGTGAAGCCGGTGGCCACGGCGATCCCGTTGGCGACCGTGGTCTTGCCAGACCCGGACAC
>CAZMDO010000759.1:0-1322 GCA_964564445.1 uncultured Ruaniaceae bacterium
GTGACCGAGGTGTGCTTCGCCGTCGGCTTCTCCTCGCTGGGCACGTTCAGCACCCGGTTCGCCGAGCTGGTGGGGATGCCGCCGAGCCAGTACCGGGAGCACCTGGCGGACTCGGTGCACGGCATCCCACCATGCATGGCCAAACGGGTCACCAGACCGGTCAGGAATCGAGAAGCCACCCCCGGGGCCGCGCCCTAGGGTGAAGCGCATGGACATCACCATTCACGCAAGCTTCCTCCCGCACACCGATGCCGAGGCCGCCCTGGGCTTCTACCGTGACGCCCTCGGCTTCGAGGTCCGCAAGGACGTCGGTTATCAGGACATGCGCTGGCTGACCGTCGGCCCGCCCGGGCAGCCGGACGTCAACATCGTCCTCTACCCGCCCACCGCCGACCCGAACATCACCGAGGAGGAGGGCAAGGTGATCACCGAGATGATCGCCAAGGGCACCTTCGCCAGCCTGATGCTCGCCACCCCGGACGTGGACGCCGCGTTCGCCGCGGTGCAGGCCCACGACGTGGAGGTGGTGCAGGAGCCCACCGACCAGGACTGGGGGATGCGGGACTGCGCGTTCCGCGACCCGGCGGGCAACATGGTCCGGATGCAGCAGGTCGACTGAGGCGCCCATGTGCAGCCCAGGGAAGGAAGGCCCGCCGGTCGTGCGCGCGCACGCCGCGCCCCGCGACCGCCAGCAGCGCCGTGAGGACACGCTCCGCATGCTGACCACGCCTGCGATCGATGCCTGGGTGGCCACCGCATCGCCCGACGGCGTCCCATACGTCGTGCCGTTGTCGCTGGCCTGGGTGGCGGGTCAGGTGGTGCTCGCGATGCCTGCGGCATCACGGACGGCACGCAACCTCGCCGCCACCGGCAGCACGCGCCTTGCCGTGGGTCCCACCAGGGATGTGGTGCTCGTGGACGCCGAGCTGGACCGGCTGCTGGCGGTCGAGAACCCGGCGGCCGCCGACCTCGGCGCGGCCTACGCCGCGCAGGCGGACTGGGATCCGCGCACCGACCCCGGCGGGTACGTCTACGCTGTGCTCCGCCCGGTCCGCATCCAGGCCTGGCGGGAGGCGAACGAGACGGCCGGCCGCACCCTGATGCGCGACGGGGCCTGGCTGACCTGAGCTGAGCACCCCGGACCCACACCGTCCGGCACGATGACCACCCACCTGGACCCGCTCCAGCGAGCAGAGGAGACCCCCTCGATGGCCACCAGCACCGCGACCACCGACGACCGCACCCACCTGGCCGACAGCCATGATCGGATCCGGGTGGTCGGCGCCCGGGAGAACAACCTCACCGGCGTCTCCGTGGAGATC
>CAZMDO010000760.1:0-1321 GCA_964564445.1 uncultured Ruaniaceae bacterium
ACGTCCAGGTGGATCCGGTTGCGCTGCGGGCGGGGCTCGTCCATCTGCTGGAACCAGAGCGTCGGTCCGCGACCGGTCGGGTCGCTCAGCTCGGTCTCGTCCGCGTCGTTGGTGGTGTAGCCGAGCACCGCCTGCCAGAACGGGCGGATGGCGTCGGCGTCCAGGGCGTCGATGGCGATCTCGGTGGTGCCGACCGACTCCGGCGCAGCCGGCACGCCGAGGTCTGCGGCCACCTGGCTGATCCGGCGGGCCAGCGTGACGTCCCGGTCCGTGAGCCCACCGACGTCGTGGCTGGTGGTGGTGACCAGCACGTCCGGGTAGCGCAGCAGCACGTCCGGGTGGTGGCCCAGCTGTTCGGCCACGGTCGTGATCCGGGCGACCAGGTCGGCGCCAGCAGCGAACGAACCGGTCTTCAAGCGGGTCTGCAGGGTGCGGACCAGCACGCGCCAGTCCGAGAGCCCTTCGTCGAGCACCTGCTGGGTGGTCAGGGTGGTCATCGCACTGCTCCTCCTGGGTCCAGGTGTCCTCTCGTGCCGGCGCGGGAGGTGGTGGCGGGCCGCCTCACTCCGGCGGGGTGCGCGGTGGGCGCAGGTCGAACTCGCTGGCCTCGGCGAACTCGTCCAGCTGCTCGGTCCAGTTCATGAACTGGTCCCGGTCCTGGGCGTTGTCCTCGGTCCAGCCGCTGTGCCGGAACACCAGGTCGCAACCGCCCTCGCTGCGGTCGACGAACTCGGCCACCACCCGGCTGGGCACCCCGGAGGCGTGCGCGTAGCCGAAGGTGTGCTCCAGCCGACGCCCGGCCCGGTAGTCGAGCACCTCGCCCCAGTCCTCCTCCCGACCGTCGTCGTAGCGGGCGAGCACCCGCCCGCCGACGCGGGGCTGGACCACCAGCCGGTCGAAGTGCTCCCGGTCGGCGGACCACGCCGGCGGCCACCACCGGCCCGCCACGTACACGGAGAACGCGTGCGCGGCATCGGCCGAGAGGGGCACGGTCACCTCGATGTCCTCCATGCAGCCATCGTGCGCCGGGATCGGCACCGGGGCAACAGGGGCACCCGGTCCGCCCGGGACCCGAGCGGCGCCGCTAGGCGAGCACGGCACCCTTGGAGGCGGACTGCACCAGGCGGGAGTACTTGGCCAGCACCCCGCGCTTGTAGCTGTGCTGCAGCGGCTGCCAGCCCTCCTTGCGGGCCTCCAGCTCGCTCTCCTCGACCAGCACGTCCAGCGTCTTGTTCGCCACGTCCAGGCGGATCGGGTCCCCGTCCCGGACGAAGGCGATCGGCCCGCCGTCGACCGCCTCCGGGGCCACGTGCCCCACGCA
>CAZMDO010000761.1:0-1320 GCA_964564445.1 uncultured Ruaniaceae bacterium
TCGGCCAGGTCGAGCACCTCCACCGACTTGACGTTCACCTCCTCGGCGATCAGGTCGGTGAACGGCGCCAGCACCGCTGGGTCGTCCACCGCCACCCGCACCCGGCGCAGCGGCTGGCGCACCCGCAGCTGGTTCGCCTTGCGCAGCCCGAGCGTGGTGGAGACCACCTCGCGGACCGCGTCCATCGCGGCGACCAGCGCATCGTCGGCCACCAGCGCCGCCGCGGTGGCGTCCTCGGGATCGCCGGGCACCGGCCAGTCGGTCAGGTGCACGCTGCGCCCACCGGTCAGCCCGCGCCAGACCTCCTCGGTGATCATCGGTGCGAGCGGGGCCATCACCCGCACGAGCACCTCCAGCGCCGTGTACAGGGTCCGGTAGGCGCCGGGGTCCTCCTCCCAGAACCGGTTCCGGGAGGTGCGCACGTACCAGTTGGTGAGCAGGTCCAGGTGCTCACGAACCCGGGCGACCGCACCGGCGACCTCGTACGCCTCCAGGTCGGCGCGCACCGCCTCGACCAGCGTGCGGGTGCGGGCGAGCAGGTACCTGTCCATCACCGCCAGCCCGGGCACCTCCTCCGGGCGCGGTGCCCGTGCGTCCACCCCCGCGCCGCCGTCACAGGTGTTGGCGTACAGGGAGAAGAAGTACCAGGTGTTCCACAGCGGCAGCAGCACCTGGCGCACCTGGTCGCGGATCGACTCCTCGGCGACCACCAGGTTGCCGCCGCGCAGCACCGGTGAGCCCATCAGCGCCAGGCGCACCGCGTCCGAACCGTGCTTGTCGTACATCGCCGCCGGGTCCGGGTAGTTGCGCAGCGACTTGCTCGCCTTCCGGCCGTCGTCGCCGAGCACGATGCCGTGCGAGACGCAGGTACGGAACGCCGGCCGGTCGAACAGCGCGGTGGCCAGCACGTGCAGCAGGTAGAACCAGCCGCGGGTCTGGCCGATGTACTCCACGATGAAGTCGCCCGGGTAGTGGTGCTCGAACCACTCGCGGTTCTCGAACGGGTAGTGCACCTGCGCGTACGGCATGGAGCCGGAGTCGAACCAGACATCGAGCACGTCCTCGACGCGGCGCATCGTGGACCGGCCCGTCGGGTCGTCGGGGTTGGGGCGGGTCAGCTCGTCGACGAACGGTCGGTGAAGATCAGGCTCGCCCGCGGCGTTGCGCGGCAGGCGCCCGAAGTCCCGCTCGATCTCCGCGAACGAGCCGTAGACGTCGGTGCGCGGGTAGGCCGGGTCGTCGCTCTGCCACACCGGCACGGGCGAGCCCCAGAAGCGGTTGCGGGTGATCGACCAGTCGCGCGCGTTCTCCAGCCACTTG
>CAZMDO010000762.1:0-1316 GCA_964564445.1 uncultured Ruaniaceae bacterium
TCCTGGATCGAGAACGAGATGAAGGACCAGACGGCGGACAACTTCCAGATGAAGGGCGTCGCCTCGTTCTCCCTCACCGACAGCCCGACGATGCCGCAGGACGCGCTGCACTCCACCGCCGGCGAGCCGTTCATCGTCCCCTCGGACGGTACGGTCGCCAACGGCAAGGAGCTGCTGCGGATCATGCTCTCGGAGGAGTCGGCGAGCAACTTCTCCAAGGAGAAGCTCGCCCCGACCGTGGTCAAGGGCCTGGTGCCCGAGGACGGGTTCGGCTCCACCGCGCTGGTCTCCCAGCAGGACATGCTGACCGCCGCAGGTGAGGACATCTTCACCTTCAACTTCGTCAGCACCTACGGGATGAACCAGGAGCAGCTGCCGATCTGGAACTCGTTCCTCTCCGGGGACAAGTCGGTGGCCGACCTGACCAGCGACCTGCAGGCGATCACCGACCGGATCGCGAACGACGACTCGATCGACAAGATCGAGGTGTCGTGACCACGGTCGTCAACCCAGCGGAAGCTCCTGCGGGGCGCGGTGCGCCCCGCAGGGGTCCCCGCCGCAAGCTGTCCTTCGACCTGGTCAGCTTCTTCGTGGTGTTCCTCGGCCTTCCGCTGGCGCTGTTCCTGCTGTTCGTGATCTGGCCGTTCATCCAGGCCGGGTTCTATGCGCTCACCGACTGGTCCGGGTACACCGCCGAGTTCAACATCATCGGGCTGGACAACTTCGCCCGGCTCGCGGGCGACCCGCGGTTCCTGAACGCGGTGGGCAACTCCATCGTGTTCGCCATCTTCATCCCAGCGGTCACCCTGGGCCTGGCGCTCACCTTCGCCGTGCTGGTGACCATCGGCGGCTCCGGCAAGGGTCAGATCCGCGGCGTGCGCAACGCCGGGATGTACCGGGTGGTCTCGCTGTTCCCGTACGTGATCCCAGGCATCGCCATCGGCCTGATGTGGCGGTTGATCCTGGACCCGAGCAGCGGTCTGGTCAACGGCATCCTCACCGCGATCGGGCTGGACCAGTTCCAGTCCTTCGCCTGGCTCGGCGAGGTGTCCACGGCGATGCCGGTGGTCATCCTGGTCGTGGTCTGGGGGCTGATCGGCTTCTACATGCTGCTGTTCATCGCCGCGATCAAGGGCGTACCCGCGGAGACCTACGAGGCCGCCCGGATCGACGGCGCCGGCCGGTGGCGCACCACCATCTCGATCACCCTGCCGCTGATCCGGGACAACGTGCAGACCGCCTACATCTACATCGGCATCATGGCCCTGGACCTGTTCGTGTTCGTGCAGGCGCTGACCCCCACCGGCGGTCCGGAC